>NZ_JBEOPJ010000012.1:0-152692 GCF_040309945.1 Shewanella sp. AC34-MNA-CIBAN-0136
ATTAGCTCAGTTGCGCTTTTAGAAAATGCGATACCTTTTTGTTTGCCAAGCTAGACGTCATAAAGCGGTCATCAGTTCGAACCACTCTTTATTTATAAAGAAACGTCGCTCCAAATCACTTCCCTAGTTTAAAATACAACATTAGCTCAGTTGCGCTTTTAGAAAATGCGATACCTTTTTGTTTGCCAAGCTAGACGTCATAAAGCGGTCATCAGTTGGAACCACTCTTTATTTATAAAGAAACGTCGCTCCAAATCACTTCCCTATTTTGAAATCCCTATTTTGAAATCCCTATTTTGAAATCCCTATTTTGAAATGCGACATTAGCTCAGTTGCGCTTTTAGAAAATACGCTACCTTTTTGGTTGCCAAGCTAGACGTCATAAAGCGGTCATCAGTTCGAATCCCCCATTATTAAAAAGATATGTCACTCCAAATTACTTCCTTATTAATCCTATTTGCTCCAAATCTTCTTTGTTCTAAATCTTACGAATAACTACAGCGACATTAGCTCAGTTGCGCTTTTAGACTATGCGCTACCTTTTGATTGCCAAGCTAGACGTCATAAAGCGCTCATCAGTTCGAACCATTGCCGATATAGGGCGATCTACATTTCTGGTGTTCATCAATGTGCTCTAACTCACCCTAAACCTTATTATTTTAATAAATTTGCATCATTTGTGTTTGAGCAAATCTTTTTGCAATCAACAAATAAGTGATCTAGTACTCACTTCTTCATGGATCTCTAAAGTAAGCGCATATTGGTGAAGTAAAACATGATCTGGTTCAAATCATTTACCGTTGTAATCTTTGATAATCAACTCAAGATAGATTTTCCTAAGAAGTTAGGGCTTTAAACGAGGTGAGTTTTATGCGGATCCAACAACTAAGTGAGCTACTTGATTACGTTGCTAATTGCCATCTCGATATGGAGAAATTATATAAGCGCTTAGATCGTAATGCGGATTCCTCTCGAGTTAAGATGATGTTGACTTATTTTCAACAACACCAAAGACATATTTACGAAACGTTAGAAAGCTATATTGAAGATGCACCATCAAGAATATTAAATACTTGGTATAAAGACATTACTTTTGAAGATTTTAGCAAGCGTTGCAATGAAACGTCACTCCCTGCCAATATGAAAGAAGACGAAGTGCTTGAATTGCATTTAGACCTAGAAAACCGCTTAATCGCGTTACTAGAAAAAACAGCTATTAGTAGCCCAACTGATGAAATTAAAAGTGCATTAATGGACTTAGTCCGTGTTGCACAAACTCAACAAAAACGTTTAGTTCATAGCACCATCCGTATGGATGACATTTAAACGAGGCGTTGAAATTTTAATATAACTTCCTGAAGTGTGATTTTGCCAGCTATTCCCAGTAGCTGGTTTTTTTATTAACAAAAAATAACCACTATAACAGTGGGAGTTCCCCGGTAACTTCTGGTATATTTAGCATTCTTGTATCTCTTTTTTATGGAAGCTGACTTTACACATGACATCGCTGTTTAAAACCCTTGAAAATGAACAAGCTACTGTTGCCCTTGGACAACAAATTGCACAGTGGATAAAGCCGCCACTCACTATTTATCTTACGGGGGATTTAGGGGCGGGTAAAACAACGTTTAGTCGAGGCATTATTCAAAGTTTAGGTCATCAAGGCGCGGTGAAAAGTCCGACATACACCTTGGTCGAGCCCTATGAATTTAATGATATGGATGTATTTCATTTTGACCTATATCGATTAGCTGACCCAGAAGAGCTCGAGTATATGGGTATCCGTGATTATTTTACTGACAGAAGTGTGTGTCTAGTTGAATGGCCTAATAATGGTCATGGATTACTCCCTGAGGCTGACATCCATTTGCATTTGCGTTATAAAGAATCTCAAAGACAAATTGAATTACAAGGCTTATCCCCTGCTGGGCAGGCAATTATAAATAAAATAAAATAAAATAATAATGACTTCAAAAAATACGTTTTTTACCTCTGTAGTATTCATGCTGTTGTTTTTGCAGTCTAATGTGGTTTGGGCTGCCAACCAACTTGATAGCGTGCGCATTTGGGCTGCCCCAGAATCGACGCGAGTGGTGTTCGATTTAACTCAATCACCTAATTATGACAGCTTTACCTTAACCGGTCCTCATCGTTTAGTGGTCGATATTCAAGATACTGGCGCCAAGATTAATTTAGATAAAATAGCTAATAACAGTAAAATTATCAAAAAGATACGCTTTAGCTCTCCACCTAAAAAAGGTGTATTGCGTCTGGTTATGGATTTAACTAAACCGGTAAAGTCCAGTCTGTTTACATTGCCTCCAACCGCTCCTTATGGCAACCGCCTTGTCGTCGATTTAGAAGATTCTAACGGCGAGTCGCCAACGGTGAATACGGTCAGTCGTTCTGCTAATCAGTCATCTAGAGATATTGTGATCGCCATTGATGCTGGACACGGTGGTGAAGATCCTGGCTCAATTGGCCCCTCTGGGACTTACGAAAAGCGTGTGGTGATGGAAATTGCAACGCGTTTAGCCAGCAAAATTAATCAAACAGCAGGAATGCGTGCTGTGATGACGAGGCGTGGTGATTATTATATTCATCCAAATAAACGCTCTGAGCTGGCGCGTAATATTAAAGCAGATTTATTGATTTCAATTCATGCAGATGCATTTACTTCTCCTCAGCCTCAGGGCGCATCGGTTTGGGTATTATCTATGCGCCGTGCAAATACTGAAATTGGTCGTTGGCTTGAGCAAAAAGAGAAGCACTCTGAGTTATTAGGGGGTGCTGGAGAAATTATTCAAAACTCTGATAGCGAACAATATTTAGCCATGACCCTTTTAGATATGTCGATGAATAGTTCTATGGCAATAAGTAATTCTATTGCTGGCGATGTATTAAAAGATCTCAACAGTGTTACCAAATTACATAAACATAAACCAGAAGCTGCTAGTTTGGCGGTACTAAAATCGCCGGATATTCCTTCAATTCTGGTGGAAACAGGTTTTATTTCTAATCCACAAGAAGAGCGTTTACTAAGAAACCCAGCGCATCAAGAAAAGATAGCCCGCGCCATCCATTCGGGAGTGCAACGTTATTTTGCTAGTAATGCGCCCAGTGATACTTTGATTGCTAAAACACGCTCTGACAGCTCGCAAACACAAAAGCATAAAGTACAACGTGGTGAGTCATTGTCTGTTATCGCTCAGCGATACCGCGTTTCTATTTCACGTTTAAAGCAGGCTAATAACTTGAAGTCAGACGTGGTTCGTGTTGGTCAACATCTTGTGATCCCAAGGGCTTAATATGGCTATTCAGCTGCTACCACCTCAACTTGCAAACCAAATCGCAGCCGGTGAAGTAGTGGAACGTCCGGCTTCGGTGGTCAAAGAACTGGTTGAAAACAGCCTTGATGCTGGTGCGACTAGAGTTGATATTGATATCGACAAAGGCGGCAGCAAGCTTATTCGTATTCGCGATAATGGTGCGGGTATTCCTAAAGATGAGTTGGCATTGGCGTTATCGCGTCACGCAACCTCAAAAGTACATACGCTCGATGACCTCGAAGCTATTTTAAGCTTTGGTTTTCGGGGCGAGGCCTTGGCCAGTATTAGTTCAGTGTCGCGATTAACATTAACGTCGAAAACTGCAGAGCAATCTGAAGCTTGGCAGGCCTATGCTGAAGGCTCGCAAATGGACGTGAAAGTGACTCCTGCTGCGCATCCTCAAGGTTCGACTATTGATGTGGTCGATTTATTTTTTAATACTCCCGCCAGACGTCGTTTTTTAAAAAGTGATAAAACTGAATTTACTCATATAGATGAGTGGTTAAAGCGCATAGCCATTGTTCGTAGCGATATTCACTTTACCCTGACACACAATGGTAAGTTAGTACGTCAGTATCGTCCTGCTAATACTGACATTCAAACTCAACAACGTTTGGCGCAAATTTGTGGCAGAGCTTTTGCTGAACAGGCATTGAGCATTGCTTGTGAACACGATGATTTATTATTAACGGGTTATCTGCAGTCGCCACAAGACACTGTTATCACCGATACCAACTTTTTTTATGTCAACGGACGCTTAATTAGAGACCGATTGGTTAACCATGCCGTAAAACAAGCATTTGCTGAATATGGTATTGAACATCAGCCGGGCTATGTGTTGATGTTATCACTTGACCCACATCAAGTAGATGTCAATGTTCATCCTGCTAAGCATGAAGTGCGGTTTCATCAATCTCGTTATGTACATGACTTTATTTTACAAGCGGTGCAATCGGCATTAGTCGAAATGCCTTTGTTACCTTTATCAGATGAATTAGAGCATCATGATACTGTTGTCACAATGCGCACCGAATCAAACGTGATGCATGATGCGAAAGTGGTCGATACCACAGAAGACATTTTTACACTTAATCATGATTCGAGTAAGGCGATTAACAGCGTTAGTCAATTTGGTTCGATGCATGTACCTGGTAAGACAAATGGCTCATCTGGTGGCTATTCAGCTGCAATTAAGTCTAGCTATGGTACAAAGCCTTCTGGTGCATCTTCATCTGCCCAGACGAAAACCGCTATTGCTAATTATGGGCAGTTGTTGCATACCCCGATGAATAGCGCGGTATCCTATGTTAACGAGGCTGTACATCAAGTTGCCATGCCGCCGTTATTAGCGGGTGAGCATTGGGTTATCTGTAAAGATGATAAGCTGTCATTACTGTCGATAAAAACCGTGTTATTGGCAGTAAGAAAGAAAGACATAGCAACCAAATTAGCTAACGGTTTAGTGTCGCAACCTTTATTAATGCCTGTGTCTTTAGCCGCAGATTTGGACTGGATAGAAACCTTAGCCGCTCGTGATCAATTACTGCGTCAAATGGGTATTGAATTAACAATTCGCTTCCAACAGTTGATTATTAAAAAAGTGCCCCCATATTTGAGGGAATGCCAACTTGCTATTGTGATCCCAGAGTTACTGCAATGGATACAATTAGAGCAACCTACAGAAAGCGCTATCGTAGGTTGGTTGGCACAACAAAGTTTATCGCAATTTGAGCCAGCTCAAGCTTTATGGCTGCAATTTTGTTCACTTGACGATGAAACGCAACAAACTTGTTATGACCAAGAGCGCATAATGCCTTGGCAAAATTGGATGAAAGATAATTAACGTGAATAGTGTCGATAAGCCGAAAGTGATTTTTTTAATGGGGCCTACCGCCTCAGGCAAAACGGCATTAGCCATTGATATGGCAACTCAATATAATTGTGAAATTATCTCAGTAGATTCTGCGTTGATCTATCGTGATATGAATATAGGGTCTGCTAAACCCAGTGCTGAAGAGCTGGAAATGGCTCCGCATAAATTAATTGATATTCTTGACCCTAGCGAAAGTTATTCCGCGGCAGATTTTCGCCGTGATGCATTATTGGCTATCGAAGACATTATTAGCCGTGGTAAGACCCCTTTACTCGTGGGTGGCACCATGATGTACTTTAAGGCATTGTTAGAAGGCTTATCACCTTTACCCAGTGCTGATGAAGCTATTAGGCAACAAATATTAGCGCAAGCGCAAACCGAGGGTTGGGATGCGCTGCATCAAGAATTGTGTAATATTGACCCTGTTGCTGGAGAAAGAATTCATCCTAACGATCCACAACGATTGTCGCGGGCTTTAGAGGTTTATCGGATCAGTGGCAAAACAATGACTGAATTGACACAAACTAAGTCAGCCGCTTTGCCGTATGATGTAGTGCAATTTGCTATTGCACCAAACGATCGAAAAGTATTACATGAGTTAATCGCAAAGCGTTTTAATATCATGTTAGAGCAAGGTTTTATCGAAGAAGTTGCGCGTTTGAAAGCGCGTGATGATTTGCATTTAGAGCTACCATCTATGCGTTGCGTTGGTTACAGACAGTGCTGGCAGTACCTAGATAATGAATTTGATCATGCGACAATGGTCGAAAAAGCTACCGCAGCCACTAGGCAATTGGCTAAACGTCAATTAACATGGTTGAGGAGCTGGCCAGATTTACAGTGGCTTGAAAGTGGTGTAGAAGGGAATTTAGTTACGCTTATGCGACAAAGCCGCTAGCTTATTAGCTGTTGCTGTATAATACTAAAACTAAACAATAAAACTTAATTCAACATATTTTAAAATAAAAAAGGAAATTGAAAATGGCTAAGGGGCAATCTTTACAAGACCCATTTTTGAACGCATTGCGTCGAGAGCGTGTACCAGTCTCTATCTATTTAGTGAATGGTATTAAATTACAAGGCCAAGTTGAGTCATTCGATCAATTTGTTATCTTGTTGAAAAATACTGTAAGCCAAATGGTTTACAAACACGCTATTTCAACAGTCGTACCAGCACGCCCATTTAATGTTTCTGCTCACCAGGGTACTGCCCATGGTGAAGAAAGCGATGCTGAATAATTTGAAAAGGAATATAATTTTTGTTTGATCGTTATGAAGCGGGTGAAACAGCTGTATTGGTTCATATAGACTTTTCAGACGAAGAGCGTCGAGAAGATCTAATTGAATTACAGTTGTTAGTTGAATCTGCTGGTGCTCGCTCTGTTGGAGTGATTACTGGCAGCAGACGCTCGCCGGACCGAAAGTTTTTTATTGGTTCCGGTAAAGCAGAAGAACTTGCTGCTATGGTCGCTGCTACTGAAGCCAATGTAGTGATTTTTAATCATGCATTGAGTCCAGCTCAAGAGCGTAATCTTGAAGTGGTGTGTCAGTGTCGAGTCTTAGATCGAACTACGTTGATCCTTGATATTTTTGCTCAACGAGCGAGAACTCATGAAGGTAAGATGCAAGTGGAGCTAGCGCAATTGCGCCACATGTCGACACGCCTAATTCGTGGTTGGACTCATTTAGAGCGACAGAAAGGTGGTATCGGGATGCGAGGGCCGGGTGAGACCCAGCTCGAAACAGACCGACGTTTATTACGAGGCCGGATTAAGAATATTAATCGACGCCTCGATAAAGTAGATAAACAACGTGAGCAAAGCCGACGAGCTCGTAAGCGCAGTGATTTAGCGACTGTGTCTTTAGTAGGCTATACAAATGCGGGTAAATCGACATTATTTAATGCGCTAACGTCATCGGATGTTTATGCAGCCGATCAGTTATTCGCAACATTAGATCCGACACTGCGTAAATTATCGTTACCTGATGGTGCGGTGATTTTAGCGGATACTGTTGGCTTTATTCGTCATTTACCTCATGATCTCGTCGCAGCATTTAAAGCCACATTACAAGAAACTCGACAAGCTGAAATTCTTTTACATGTCGTTGATTGTGCTGATGACAATATGACTGAAAATTTTGACCAAGTACAAAGAGTATTGGAAGAAATTGATGCAGATGAAATCACTCAATTGATTGTATGCAATAAGATTGATTTACTTGAAGATTTCGCGCCTCGTATCGATTACGATGAAGATGGTAAACCTGAGAGGGTTTGGGTCTCTGCGCAAAAACGCATTGGATTTGATTTGCTGCTGAAAGCGATAACCGAATTAATCGGTGAAGTGATTTGCGAGCTTACATTGAAAATACCTGCATCAGCAGGACATTATCTTGGCCAGTTTTATCGACTGGATGCAATACAGCAGAAAGAGTATGACAATCTGGGGAACTGTATTTTATCTGTTCGTTTATCGGACGCCAATTGGCGCCGATTAGCTAAACAGAGTCAAGGGGAATTAGAGGCATTTATTTTTGAACCTTCAGAAGTAGACGCCACTTGTTAATCTCATTTATTTCATCCAATTATGGAGTGCTAAATGGCTTGGAATGAGCCCGGTAACAAGGGGAACAAAGACCCTTGGGGAAATAAAGGTGGTAACGATAAAGGGCCACCAGATCTTGACGAAGTATTTCGTAACCTATCAAAACGCTTTGGTGGCAAGGGAGGCGGTAGCGCCACTGGTCAGCCATTTAATTCATCTTTACTGATTATAATAGCAGTGATTGCCTTAATTATTTGGGCATTGTCTGGCTTATACACGGTTAAAGAAGCTGAGCGTGGAGTGTTACTCCGTTTTGGTCAGCACATCGGTGAAGTGAGTTCCGGTTTACATTGGAAAGCCACTTTTATTGACGATGTGACAATGGTTGATGTGGAAACGTTCCGTTCGATTCCAGCGTCTGGCAGAATGCTGACATCTGATGAAAATATCGTGAATGTTGAACTTGTGGTTCAATATAGCGTATCAGATGCTTATTCATACTTGTACAGTGCAGTCGATGCCAATTCGAGTTTACGTGAAGCGACTGATAGTGCGTTGCGCTATGTCATTGGTCATAATCGTATGGATGACATTTTAACCACTGGACGTGATGCTATTCGTCGTGATACTTGGACTGAGTTAGAGCGTATTATTGAGCCGTATAAATTAGGCTTGGAAATTCGTGATGTTAACTTTTTACCCGCTCGTCCTCCAGAAGAAGTAAAAGATGCATTTGATGATGCTATCTCTGCTCAGGAAGATGAACAGCGCTTTATTCGCGAAGCTGAAGCTTATGCTCGTGAAATCGAACCCAAAGCGCGTGGTCAAGTAGAGCGTATGGCACAACAAGCTAGTGCTTATAAAGAGCGTGAAGTTCTTGAAGCTAGAGGTAAAGTCGCTCGATTTGAGAAGTTATTACCTGAGTATAAAGCTGCTCCAGGTGTAACCCGAAATCGTTTATACATAGATGCGATGCAATCTGTGTTGGCTGATACAAATAAAGTTCTTATCGACACTAAGAGTAGCGGTAATCTGATGTATTTACCTTTGGATAAGCTGATGGATTCTTCTAAGAGTCTGCGCAATCAAGTAGAACCTGAGGTAGAACGTCACATCAATTCTGTTTCTAGTAGTGGTGTAGACACACCTATTACTAGCATGCCAACAGATGGTCGTCTCAGCCGCGAAGATCGTAATCGCCAAGGGAGGAACTAACAATGGGTAGATTAGCTCTGATCATTCTAGTGATCATTTTAGGGGTGAGTTTTTCCTCTTTGATGGTGGTAAGCGAAGGTGAACGCGCGATTGTTGCACGTTTCGGTAAGGTGCTTAAAGATGGTGACGTAACAACCGTTTTTGCTCCTGGCCTTCACTTTAAATTACCTTTAGTCGATAAAGTTCGCTATCTGGATGCTCGTATCCAGACATTGGACGGCGCAGCAGATCGTTTTGTTACTTCTGAAAAGAAAGACTTAATGGTCGACTCTTATGTTAAGTGGCGTATTCGTGATTTTGAAAAGTACTATCTTTCTACCAATGGCGGTATTAAAGCCAATGCAGAAAGCTTATTACAAGCCAAAATTAGCAACGATTTACGTACTGAATTTGGTCGTCGCACAATCAAAGAAATTGTTTCAGGTAAGCGTGATGAATTGCAAACTGACGCATTAGAAAATGCTTCTGAAAGTGCACAAAATCTCGGTATTGAAGTAGTTGATGTGCGCGTAAAGCAAATTAATTTACCTGCTAATGTCAGTATTAGTATTTACCAACGTATGCGTGCTGAACGTCAAGCTGTGGCGAAAGAACACCGTGCACAAGGTAAAGAACAAGCTGAAATTATCCGTGCGACTATTGATGCCAATGTGACAGTAAAGATTGCTGAAGCTGAACGTAAAGCCCTTACTATTCGTGGTGAAGGTGATGCATTAGCGGCAAAAATTTATGCTGATACTTACAGTAAAGATGCTGAGTTTTATAGTTTTTTACGTAGCCTAGAAGCATACAAAGAAAGTTTTGCCGGTAAAAATGACATTATGGTGTTAGAACCTGAAGGTGATTTCTTCAAGTACATGAAATCATCTAGCGTTAAATAATACCCGCGTATGTTTTTTGCATTAAAAAGCTCGGTTTTTACCGAGCTTTTTTGTGCCTATTATCTAGGTCTGTTGATCTTTACTGGTAGAATTTTGTTCGAGATAAAAATGTGTTAACCGAGGCGAGTAGATTACAGCCTAGTAATCTAAGCAACTATCACGTCGAGAAGATGCACTCAACAAAGAGTAAAACGTTTTTAGCCGAACCCTTGGGCAGTGTTTGTGAGCCATTTCTACTGCGTTATCAGCTTTTCATGTAGAATAACTACGCCACAAAGCCTCTGCCTTGTAGCTCTTGTTTAAGTAATGACCAAAAGTTCGCTGTAAAAATAACCTTGAAAGATCAACCGGCCCTAATGTTTTTGCTATGAATTCAGTTTTCCCAAAAGCGGTCATCAATCACAACAGTAGATATTTCTGATGTCTTTTATTATTTATCATTAATAATTTATTGTTTTAAATGCATTTCTCAAGCTTTTTATTGCTAATTAAGTGGCAACTAATTGTTATAAAATGGCTGATTTATAAGCGATTTTGAAAAAAATGTTAATATCCTCATCTTAGATGTGTGTTTTCACTATGATCTGGTTCTAATTTTTCGCTATAATGAGCACCGCCTCAAACTATGATTTTAGCGTTTCACCATTTTGGGTCGCTAAAGTATTGAAATATAAAAATTCCAACACCCTCTGGGAGATAAGTGGATGAGCAATGCGCCAGTCGATACCGGACGTCGCAGATTCCTGACAGCTGCAACCGCCGTAGTAGGTGGTGCTGGTGCCGTCGCTGTAGCGGTTCCTTTCATCAAGTCATGGAATCCGAGCGCCAAAGCGAAAGCTGCAGGTGCGCCGGTCGAAGTAAATATTAGTAAAGTAGAACCAGGTCAGTTAATTCGTGTCGAATGGCGCGGAAAACCGGTTTGGGTCGTTCGTCGTACAGAAGCTGTGCTAAATAATCTTAAAACATTAGACAGTCAATTACGCGATCCTGCTTCAGAAGAAATGCAGCAACCAGAATATGCAACTAACCCTGCGCGTTCTATTAAGCCTGAATTTTTTATTGCAGTCGGTATCTGTACTCACTTAGGTTGTTCACCAACTTATCTGCCTGATTCATTCGGTGAGCAGGTTGAAGGTGTAACTTCTGGTTTCTTCTGTCCTTGTCATGGTTCTAAATTTGACATGGCTGGTCGTGTATTCCAGGGTGTTCCAGCACCACTAAACTTAGTGATCCCACCGCACAAATATGTTGATGATGCTAACGTTATCATCGGTGTAGATACAGGAGCGGCGTAATGGTTAAGAATATTATTGATTGGATTGATGCTCGCATCCCAATGACGGCTACATATAACCGTCATGTGGGACAGTATGCGACACCAAAGAACTTTAACTTTTGGTATTTCTTTGGTTCATTAGCGCTATTAGTTTTGGTTAACCAATTGCTGACAGGTATTTGGCTGACCATGAATTACGTACCGACAGCAGAAGGCGCATTTGCTTCTGTTGAATACATCATGCGTGATGTTGATTACGGTTGGTTGCTACGTTACATGCACTCTACAGGTGCATCGGCATTTTTCTTTGTCATCTACATGCACATGTTCCGTGGATTAATATACGGGTCTTATCAAAAACCAAGAGAGCTATTATGGCTGTTTGGTATGTTGATTTTCCTTGTGTTAATGGCTGAAGCATTTATGGGTTACTTACTACCTTGGGGACAAATGTCTTACTGGGGTGCGCAGGTAATTATCTCTTTGTTTGGTGCCATCCCTATTATTGGTGATGACCTAACATTGTGGATCCGTGGTGATTACGTTATTTCAGGTGCAACACTAAACCGTTTCTTCGCCCTGCACGTTATTGCGCTACCACTTGTATTGGTTGTGTTGGTGTTCTTACACCTAATCGCCTTGCATGAAGTTGGCTCAAATAACCCTGATGGTGTCGAGATTAAAAAGAACAAAGATGAGAACGGATGGCCTATTGATGGTATTCCATTCCACCCTTACTACACTGTAAAAGATATTATGGGTGTCGCTGGGTTCTTAATCGTGTTCTGTTATGTGTTGTTCTTCATGCCTGAAGGCGGTGGATATTTCCTAGAAAAGCCAAACTTTGAAGCGGCTAATCCAATGAAAACACCGGAACACATTGCGCCAGTTTGGTACTTCACACCTTTCTATGCCATTTTACGTGCTATCCCTGATAAATTGGTAGGCGTTATTGGTATGGGTCTGTCTATTGCAGTGTTATTCCTACTGCCTTGGCTTGACCGTTGTAAAGTGAAGTCTATTCGCTATCGCAGCATGATCCACAAGATCAACATTGCACAATTTACAGTGTCGTTCATTATTTTAGGATATTTAGGTGTTGTTCCTGCAACTCCTGAGTTAACTATTGCGGCACGTGTATTCACTTTCACTTACTTTGCTTTCTTCGTAGCCTTATGGGTTTACAGTAAGAATGAGAAAACAAAAGAAGTCCCAACGAGGGTGACACACTAATGAAAAAGTTATTAATTGCATTAGTTACATTGCTGCCATCTCTCGCAATGGCCGCCAGTGGACATAGTGTTCACTTAGAAAGTGCTAACGTTGATTTGCATGATAAAGCGTCATTAGAGCGTGGTTTGGATTCATTCCAACATTACTGCTCTGGTTGTCACAGCACTCAATACCAACGCTACGAGCGTGTTGCAACTGATTTAGGCATCTCTAACGATGATATGCGTAACAAGTACATGTTCACCGGTGCAAAAATCGGTGATTTAATGGAAAACGCTATTCCTACTCCAGATGCCGCTAAATGGTTTGGTGCTGCGCCTCCTGATTTAACGTTGGTTGCTCGTGTTCGTGGTGCTGATTGGGTATTTTCATACCTAAAAGGTTTCTACGCAGATGAGACTCGTCCATTTGGTGTGAACAATATAGTGTTCCCAGCAGTGGGTATGCCACACGTATTACAAGACTTACAAGGTCTTGCTACTGTTACGAAAGATGAAGCTGGTAATGTATCTCTTGTAAAAGATAAAGATGGTAATATTGTTACCACGGGTGGCAAATTGACGGCAGAAGAATACGACCAAGTCGTTCGTGATATCACGGGTTTCTTAGTTTATTCTGCCGAACCAGTTCAGCTAGAGCGTGAAGCTTTAGGTTGGTGGGTACTTGGATTCTTGTTTATTTTCTTCATAATTGCGTATTTGTTGAAGAAAGAATACTGGAAAGATGTGCACTAGCCATCAATAACGGTTAATATACATTATCCGCATTTTGTAAACGGGGGGCTTAGCCCCTCGTTTGTTTTGTTTTTCTAGATTCTGGAGGGTATCAATGGCTGTTGCTGCCAACAAGCGCTCTATCATGACACTTTTTTCTGGTGCCGATGATTTATATAGTCACCAAGTACGTATCGTATTGGCTGAAAAAGGGGTTACCGTTGATGTTTTACAGGTAGACCCAAGTGAGATGCCTGAAGATTTACTTGAAGTAAATCCATACAACTCTGTACCGACTTTAGTTGATCGTGAACTCGTGTTGTACGAATCACGCATTATTATGGAATATTTGGATGAGCGTTTTCCACATCCTCCATTAATGCCTGTATACCCAGTATCTCGCGGCCAAAGCCGTTTAATGATGCACAGAATCGACACCGATTGGTATGCGCTTGTAGAGCGTATCCGTAAAGGTGAAAAGGCTGATGCAGCGCGTAAAGAGTTAATGGAAAGCTTAATTGCTTTAGCGCCAGTATTTGCTGAAATGCCATACTTCATGAGCGAAGAGTTTGGTTTATCTGATTGCTACTTAGGCCCATTATTGTGGCGTCTACCAGTATTAGGTATTCACTTAGATCCGCGTACATCGAAAGATATCAGTGCTTACATGACACGTATTTTTGAACGTGAATCATTTAAGGCATCGCTAACTGAGGCTGAGCGCGAAATGCGCATGGGCATGTAATGAAACCAATAACAGCTAATCGTCCATATTTGTTGCGTGCTTACTATGAGTGGTTGATGGATAACCATTTGACGCCACACGTAGTCGTGGATGCATTTGTTAACGGTACGCAGGTTCCGCAGCAATTTGTCAAAGACGGTCAAATCGTCTTGAATATTGCAACCGGAGCGGTGGCTAATCTTCACATGTCTAATGATGCAGTAGAGTTTAATGCACGTTTTGGTGGTGTACCACAGAATGTGTTTTTGCCTATGGCATCGATCGTGGCCATTTACGCTCGTGAAAACGGTGCTGGTACGGTGTTTGATATGGAAGATGCATATATGATCGAAGGTGAACATGATGAGTTATCATCTGTACCGCCATCAATGAAATCTGTTGACGACACTTCGACATTGCCACCATCGTCTAAATCGACAAAGCCTGATGATAAAACTAAGCGTAAAAACCATTTAACTGTGGTGAAGTAGCGTTTAGTTAACATTACATAAAACCAGTCGCAAGGCTGGTTTTTTTTAAGCTAAAATTGATGTGCTACAAACATTTATAGCGCAACTGGAACCCATAATGTTGTTGATGATTGATAATTATGATTCTTTTACGTTTAACTTAGTTCAGTACTTCCAAGCTCTTGGGCAAGAGATACTGGTTAAACGTAACGATGAAATCAGCATTGAACAAATTGAAGCTTTAGCACCTACACATTTGATAATCTCTCCCGGTCCATGCACTCCTAATGAAGCGGGTATTTCACTTGCAGCTATTAAACATTTTGCCGGTAAAATTCCTATTCTTGGTGTGTGTTTAGGACATCAAGCTATCGCACAAGTGTTTGGCGTTGATGTTGTGCGTGCCAAGCGTGTTATGCACGGAAAAACCAGTTTGATTGAACATAATAAACAGGGATTATTTCGTCAATTAGCATTACCTCTGCAGGTTACTCGTTATCATTCATTGTTGATTAACCATGTACCTCATGGCTTTAGTCTGGATGCGTGGTTTGATGACCCAATTTATGGCCGTGAAATTATGGCGATGAGCCATGACGCGTTACGTATTTACAGCGTCCAGTTTCATCCTGAATCTATTTTAACTCAGCAAGGTCATGAACTTTTGGATAACTTTTTGCATTTATAAAGCATTTTCGAATTTATATCTTCGGGTTCATTATCACGTATTCTGTTACAACTTCTGCAACTAATCTGGCTAAATTCTCGCGTCTATTTGTGCTATAAATAGCGCTTAAAATAATAAAAGGGATAACCATGACAAGCTTTATGCGAAACTTTGCGGTTAGCGCACTTTCTTTGGCAATGATAAGTGGCTGTGCTGCCACGGCTAAACCTGACGATACAATGGTTATCACAACGCCGAGTGCAACGACATTGACCGTGCCATTTGCACAGCCTCCAAAAAACCAGCAACCGTTGACACTTAATCAAATTATGGCTAATCCAGATTGGATGGGCATATTTGCTCAAGGAGCTTATTGGAGCGATGACAGTCAGTCGGTATATTTCAGTCGCCAAGCACATCAATCTCCGGTCCGTGATTTTTATCAACAAGCTATTGGACAGTCTGAAGCAAATAAACTAGCACTCAATCAGCTACACCTTGCCGATCAACGTAATGGTGTCTTCGATCAGGCAAAGACTCAAAAAGCCTATATTTATCAAGGTAACGTATTTGTAAAAGATTTATCAAACGGTGAAATAAAGCAACTTACCCGTCAAAACGATGCAATTAATGGGGTACGTTTTTTAAAGGGTGGCGACCTTGCATTCTGGCAAGGTAATAATATTTTTCGTGTGCACCAGTCTAGCGGCCTAGTAGAACAAATTGCCGCGATCCAAATGGAAAACGAACCAAAAGCGACGCAAGAGCCAAGTAGCTTTATTGCTAAGCAACAGCATAGACTTATTCAATATGTTGCCATGGAACATGATAACAGCCTGAGGCGTGATCAATACCGCGACTCATTGGCTAAAGCCGATCCCACTTTTTCTGCTAAACCTTGGTATTTAGGTGACGCTGAAGTGGTATCAGAAATGAGTTTGTCGCCAGATGGACGCTACGTAGTATTAGCGTTAACCGATAAAAATTATGATTGGCGTGCAGAACACGACATTATGCCGAATTATTTGGGCCAAGAGGGTTATGTTGACCCTGTACCAGCCCGCTCTCGGGTTGCCGAAGATGTCTTTCCTGGTCAACGTTTAGTGTTACTCGACCTTGTTGACCACAGTAAAAAAGACATTTCCATTGAAGGCTTAACGGGTTTTGATGAGGATGTACTGGCGAGCGTTAAAGCTGAAAATGCTCAAGCGAAAGGTAAAACCTATAAAAGCGAAAAAGCCCCGCGTTTAGTGCAGTTAATGCAAGATTGGGAATGGAGTCAGAGCGCAATTCAGTGGCATGAGTCTGACGATAAATTATTGGTGATGTTGGAAGCCGTTGACAACAAAGATCGCTGGATCGCCAGTGTTGATCTTCAAAAAGGTAAGCTGATAACCGAACACAGATTACATGATGATGCTTGGGTAAATTATAATTTTAATCAATTTGGCTGGATACCAGGTACAGATAGCATGTACTACTTATCTGAAGAAACAGGGTTTTCACAGTTATATATTAAAACCGCAGCAGGTAAGGTATCGGCATTAACCAATGGCAAATTTGTGGTTGATAATGTGACTTTATCACCCGATGCAAAACATCTTTATTATCGTGCCAATAAAGACCACCCAGGTAGCTATAATGTTTACCGTGTTGAGATTGCCAGTGGTAAGTCAGAGCAATTGACCCAGTGGTTAGGTACATTGGATTACAGTTTAAGCCCTGATGGACAATCACTATTATTAACCGCTTCGTCTGCGATTCATCCAGATGAGTTATATATTCAACCTATTGGCGGCGACATAAGCCAATTAACCGATTATACCAGTACAGCATTTAAACAATATCCATGGCAAGTACCACAAGTTGTCGCGCTAGCTTCAACTCATGGCGCTGAGCCAATTTATGCACGGGTTTATTTGCCGCAAGGTTATGATGCTAAGCAAGCTGAAAAATATCCAGCTGTGATGTTTAACCATGGTGCGGGTTATTTACAAAATGCCCATTATGGCTTTTCGGGTTACTTCCGTGAATTTATGTTCAATAACTTACTCACACAACAAGGTTACGTGGTAATGGACATGGATTATCGAGGCTCGAAAGGCTATGGACGTGATTGGCGTACGTCCGTTTATCGTAATATGGGCCATCCAGAAGTTGAAGATTTGAAAGATGGTGTGGCTTGGATGGCAAGCAATGTTAATGTAGACCCCCAGCGAGTAGGGACTTATGGCGGTTCATACGGCGGATTCCTTACTTTTATGGCGCTGTTTAATGAACCTGAGTTATTCCAAGCAGGGGCCGCATTGCGCCCTGTAGCTGATTGGGCTCATTATAATGCGCCATATACCTCTAATATTTTAAATACGCCTGACGTTGATCCTATCGCTTATGAGCGTAGTTCTCCGATAGAGCATGCTCAAGGTTTACAAAAACCATTACTGATCATGAGTGGTGTGTTAGATGACAACGTGTTTTTCCAAGACAGTGTGCGCATGGTGCAACGGCTTATTGAATTAGAAAAGCCGATGTTTGAAACCGCAATCTATCCTGTCGAGCCGCATGGATTTAAGCAACCTTCTAGTTGGTTAGATCAGTATCGTCGTATTTATAAACTGTTTGAACAAGAGTTGAAGTAATCGGCTCTGAGTTCAAAAAAACAAATAAATATCTATTAAGGCTTCCTTTGTGAAGCCTTAATTTTTATGATTAAGTGATGAAAACAGTAAAAGGCAATGTGAGTGGCAATATCAATAGCAGGTGGAGTTCGGCCCGGAAAAGTCATTGAGATTGAGCGCCGACTCTATAAACAACTTATTGTGGGTAAGCATAAAGCCAATGCAATGCCTGATGAGTTGAACGAAGAGTTAGAAGAGAGTGCCAATAAGCTTGATATTGAGCGCAAAGCATTGAAAGTGCGCCTTGATAAGCAAGCAAAAGAGAAAAATGTGTATTTAGAGGTGTCCGCGCTGTTAACTAATACGGTTAATAATGCGATAGAGCATCAATTAGCTCATCCTCAAATGATATTAGAAGCATCGGCAATTTGTGAAAATCAAATTTTACTGCTCGACCTATTATTACATCCTGACCTGAATATTAATCGACTTCGACCGATTATCGAAAGTATTAGCTGGTTATCACGTGATTTAATCAATTTAATTAATAGTCCAGCATCTCGTCACCGACGGCCTAAACATGGCGATGTTCAAGTGACCGACATAAAGCTGGTGCTTAACTACATTGGTATTGAAAATTTACGTTTGCTGATCCCTTATTTTTGTTTACGTAACTGGTTACCTTCAGGCAATGCTAATTTATTGTGGATAACCCGCAAGCTTTGGCGTTACAGCATGGTCAGTGCCATTGCGGCGCAAACCTTAGCAGAGTTGCATAATGAAAAGCCTGGTTTGGCTTATAGCTGCGCGTTAATGTACCAATTTTCTACCTCGATTATACTGAGCCAAAGTGGACGTATATTTGATAACACTTGGGGGACTTGGTTACGAGAGGCAAGCCATAGTCGAGAAAAACAAGTTTACGATGCCATTATGGCAACGGATTTTCCTGCTGAAGCTGTATTGGGGCAAGTATTACTCCATAGCCATCGATTGAATTGGCAACTGTTGAGTTTACTTAAATTTGATGATTCACCGATCACACAAGTATTAAAAGAGCTCGACCACGATTACCATTTTACAGAGTTGTCTGTCGATGCCGCCATTGTGGCTAAGGCGAGTTGTTATGCCAAAGTGCTTTTGTTAGAAGAGCAACAACAAATCGATCCACAAGAGAAACGCATTATGTTTGATTATTATCAGTTTTCGGCGCAAGAACTGATTCGGCTTAAAGGGCAAAATTTTCGTAAGCTTGATTTACTGTAAATAGCCTTTTTCTATCAAAAGCGTAAATGTTAAATCTGTGTAATTATTCACTTTTGATGAATAGCTACACAAATTCGAGTCAAATAACTTTTTTTATGACTATTTATGCTTCATAACCCCCCAATAAACGCGTTGTTTAGTCATATTTCTCAATCTTTATGCAGAATGCCAATCAGGCCTGCAGAAGTTAATTGTACTGAACTGGTATTTTGATCACATTTTCGCTAATAATGTCGCATAAATAACACAAACTTCCGCTAATGCACTTACAGAATATAAAGCAGACAGCGGAAACAGCGGCTTTCAAGCCGCTTACAACCTGAAGGATGAAATGCAATGAGTGTAGAAATGAATCTAACCCGTGCCCAATTCGATGAAGTTATGGTGCCTAATTATGCGCCTGCCGCTGTTATTCCTGTTCGTGGAGCGGGTAGCCGAGTATGGGATCAAGAAGGTAATGAATTCATCGATTTTGCCGGTGGTATTGCAGTAAATTGTTTAGGTCATTGTCACCCAGCTTTAGTGTCAGCATTAAAAGAGCAAGGCGAAAAATTATGGCATTTATCAAACGTAATGACCAACGAGCCCGCGCTTGAATTAGCGACAAAGTTAGTTAATGCCACATTTGCTGAGCGCGTCTATTTTGCTAACTCAGGTGCTGAAGCGAACGAAGCTGCATTAAAATTAGCTCGTCGTTATGCATTAGATAACCATGGTGCAGATAAAGACCAAATCATCGCATTCGATAAAGCGTTCCATGGCCGTACATTCTTTACTGTAACGGTTGGCGGACAAGCTGCTTATTCAGACGGATTTGGTCCTAAGCCACAAAGTATTACCCACGTGCCATTTAATGATATCGCTGCACTTGAAGCAGTAATTTCAGACAAGACTTGCGCCATCATGCTTGAACCTCTTCAAGGTGAAGGCGGGATTATCAATGGTGATCCTGAGTTCTTAAAAGCAGTACGTCGTTTAGCAGATAAGCACGACGCATTAGTGATTTTTGATGAAGTACAAACTGGTGTAGGCCGTACTGGTGAGTTATTTGCTTACATGGGTACTGACATCGTGCCAGATATTTTAACCAGCGCCAAAGCACTAGGCGGTGGCTTCCCTATTGCTGCAATGCTAACCACGGCAAAAATTGCCGCTCATTTAAAAATTGGTACTCATGGTTCTACTTATGGCGGCAATCCATTGGCTTGTGCTGTTGGTAATGCGGTAATGGACGTAGTGAATACCAAAGAAGTACTCGACGGAGTTAAACATCGCGAACAGTTATTCCGTGATGGTTTAGCGGCTATTAACGCCAAATACAACGTATTCAGTGAAGTGCGCGGTAAAGGTTTGTTAATTGGTGCGGTATTAAATGAACAGTATGAAGGTCGTAGCCGTGACTTCTTGGTTGCTTCTGTTGCTGAAGGCCTTATGAGTTTGATGGCTGGTGCAAACGTTGTGCGTTTTGCTCCTTCATTAGTGATCCCAGAAGCTGACATCGCAGAAGGCTTATTGCGTTTTGAACGCGCAGTAGCAAAAGTGGTTGCTGGTTAATTAACAAATCAGTGCGGGCCTAGCTTGCACTGATGTGTTTGGGTACGCCTGTTGGGTGAATACGTGTTGAAATGTATTTCAGCGCGATTCGCTTATGGCGCAATGAGGAGATTAAGATGTTAATCATACGTCCTATCCGTGCAAGTGATTACGATGCACTTTATGGTATCGCAGTTGAGTCAGGCCACGGTTTTACATCTTTACCAGTTAACGATGAGTTGCTGCGTTCGAAGATTGCTAGGGCAGAGGCATCTTTTATCAAGCAAATTGATAAACCTTTTGACGAAGGTTATTTAATGGTACTTGAAGATACAAAGACCAATGAAGTTGTCGGCACCTGTGGTATTGAAGCAGCCGTCGGCATGCAAGATGCTTTTTATCATTACCGTTTAGGTACTGAGGTCTATCATTCTCAGCAAATTTCTGTTCGCAATGAAGTTGAAACCCTCACATTATGCCACGACTACACTGGCGCAGCAGAAGTGTGCACTCTGTTTTTAAAAGACGGATATCGCAAAGGCAATAACGGCCGCATGTTATCACGCTCGCGCTTTTTATTATTAGCACAGCATCCTGAACGCTTTGGCGAAACGGTTATTGCTGAAATGCGTGGTGTCAGTGATGAACATGGCGACTCACCGTTTTATGAATGGCTACAAAATCACTTTTTAGGTATCGATTTTGTTGAAGCAGACTACTTGTCTGGTTTAGGCAAAAAAGCCTTTATGGCCGAAATGATGCCGCGAAACCCCGTTTATGTTTGCATGTTGCCTAAAAAAGCCCAAAAAGTGATTGGTGAAGTGCATAAAAACACTAAGCCAGCATTACGTTTATTACAAGCTGAGGGTTTTAAGTTCCGTAATTATGTCGATATTTTTGATGGCGGCCCAACGGTTGAATGTGCACTAGCTGAGATCCGCTCAGTGAAAAAGAGCCGTTTATTGACCGTTTCAGTTGGCAAGATGCCACATGCCGATCATCATTTTATTATCTCCAACACCTCGCTTGCTGATTATCGTGCGTCAGCAGCTAAATTGTTGGTCTCTGATGAACACGATAATGTTGTGCTCAGCCCTGAAATCGCAGCTGGTTTACTGGTGAGCGATGGTGAGCAAATTCGTGTTTTAGCAATGTAGGAGCAAGAAATGACACAATATATTCAAGGTCAGTGGTTAGCTGGCGAAGGTCATGAGATTAATTCAAAAAACCCTGCCAACGGTGACGTAATTTGGCAAGGTAACACGGCTACTGCTACTCAAGTTAATGCAGCTGTAGATGCCGCTCGTGCGGCGCAGTTTGATTGGTTTATGCTGGGGTATGAAGCTCGCTTAGCGATAGTAGAAGCGTATCGTGCACAGTTAGAAGCTAATAAAGCCGAGATCGCAGAAACCATCGCTCAAGAAACCGGTAAGCCACAGTGGGAAACGGCTACTGAAGTGGGCGCTATGATTGGCAAGATCGCATTGTCAGCAAAAGCTCATGACAAACGTACTGGTACTGAAACTAACGATTTACCAGCAGGACGTGCCGTATTACGTCACAAACCTCATGGTGTTGTAGCGGTATTTGGCCCTTATAATTTCCCTGGGCATTTGCCAAACGGTCACATAGTGCCAGCATTATTGGCCGGTAACACCGTGGTATTTAAGCCATCAGAATTAACGCCTAAAGTGGCTGAGCTAATGCTGAAGTGTTGGGACAAAGCCGGTTTACCACAAGGTGTGGTTAACTTAGTGCAGGGTGAAGTTGAAACCGGTAAAGCGTTAGCGTCACATCCACAAATTGACGGTTTATTCTTTACCGGTAGTTCACGTACTGGGCATATTTTACATGAACAATATGCTGGCCTGCCTGGTAAGATTTTAGCCTTAGAAATGGGCGGTAATAATCCGCTTATCGTTAAAGGTGTTACCGATACCAAAGCTGCGGTACATGACATTATTCAGTCTGCTTATATTTCGTCTGGCCAACGTTGCACCTGTGCCCGTCGTTTATATATTGAAGAGGGCGCACAAGGTGATGCGTTAATCGCAGAGCTAGTAAAGGCTATTAAACAAATTAAAGTGGGTGCTTGGAACGTTCAACCACAACCTTTTATGGGCTCGATGATTTCTGAAACCGCTGCACGTGGCATGGTTGCCGCACAAGCAACACTTCAGTCATTAGGTGGTGTTTCATTAGTTGAGTTAGTGCAAGTTGAAGCTGGTACTGGTTTAGTCACTCCAGGCTTAATAGATGTCACTAAAGTCGCTGAGTTACCTGATGAAGAATACTTTGGTCCATTATTGCAATTAGTGCGTTACAGCGATTTTGACCAAGCGATTCATTTGGCCAATGCGACTCGTTATGGTTTATCTGCCGGTTTATTAGCCGATAGCCGTGAAGATTATGATTACTTTTTAGCGCGCATTCGTGCTGGGATTGTTAATTGGAATAAGCAGATTACAGGCGCATCAGGTGCAGCACCGTTTGGTGGCGTTGGCGCATCAGGTAATCATCGTGCAAGTGCATTTTATGCGGCTGATTACTGTGCTTACCCTGTCGCTTCAATGGAAGCTGACTCAGTAAGCTTACCCGCTACTTTAAGCCCTGGTTTATCAATTTAACTGATAAATTCATCGCATGATCCGTGCTGGTGACTTTGTTCACCAGCCTTATTTTAGAAGGATTTAACCATGCATACTGACGTTAATGCTTTATTTGCTGCCTTATGGCAAGACTACATTAAGATGACGCCTTCAGCGGCGAAAATTCATCAGCTATTAGGCCATGGCGCGCCAATCATCAATGACCATATCGCTTTGCGCACCTTTAATATCGCCAAGGTGAATTTAAGCGTATTGGCTAAACACTTTACCTCTATCGGTTATGTCGACAGTGGCGATTATCAGTTTGTGCAGAAAAAACTGATTGCCAAGCACTTTGAACATCCGGATCCAAAGCAGCCGAAGGTGTTTATTTCTGAGCTATTAGTAGAAGAATTTAGCCCTGAGTTGCAAAAGAGCATCCATGGTTTAATCGATCAGGTTGATGAAACGGCAACCACTGCAGATAATTTTATTTATTCTGGTCGTCATTGGGATGTAGATAAAGCAACATACCAAGCCTTACTTGCTGAAAGCGAATATGCTGCTTGGGTTGCTGCATTGGGATATCGTGCCAATCACTTTACGGTTTCAATTAACGATCTGCCTGAGTTTGAGCGTATTGAAGATGTAAACCAAGCCTTAAAGCTGGCTGGGTTTGTGTTAAATAGCTCTGGCGGTGAAATTAAAGGATCGCCAGAAGTCTTGTTAGAGCAATCTTCTACCATGGCGGATAAAGTGGTGGTTAACTTTACTGATGGCGATGTGGAAATCCCAAGTTGTTTCTATGAATTTGCCCGCCGTTATCCAATGGATAATGGTCAGCTTTATACTGGCTTTGTTGCGGCATCAGCTGACAAGATTTTCGAAAGTACCAATGCAATGATGTAACGTTTATGCATGGACAAAAAAAGACCTAATTGAGTGATCAATTAGGTCTTTTTTATTGGTTATTTTAGGCAAAAAAGCTTAGTTGCTCATCAATATACTGATGCTTAGTTGCTCATCAAAATACTGACATTAAGTCCTTGTAATGCCTTACTACGACTAAATTGCAATACAAAACCATATTGGTCGCATATCTCTTTAACAATCGATAAGCCCAATCCGTGGCCAATAGTGGCTTCATCTAGTCGTGTGCCACGAGAGGTTAATAATGCAATTTGCTCCTGCTTTACGCCTCGACCATCGTCCTCGATCTGAATTAATATCTCTCCCGAAGGTAATTCTTCGACGCTGACATTAACCTGTGAATTCGCCCATTTAAAGGCATTATCGAGCAGGTTGCCAAACAGCTCCATACCATCTTCGCGATGTATTGGAATACGACTAATATGTTGTGGGTTAACAATGCTGCCATCAATACTCCGCTGATGATGCACTTTATGTAACGTTTGGATTAAACTATCAAAATCTTTTGGTACCGCCAGTTGTGCTGCGGGTAGCATGTCTCCGGTTATCCTCGCTGCAGCCAATTTACGTTCAATCATTTTATGAACTAAATCTAATTGCTGCTGCATGGCTATAGCGGCATCCGGATGGGTGAGCCCGAGCGCTTCAACTTGTTGCTGCATGACCGCTAATGGGGTTTTTAAGCCATGGCTTAAATTACCCAAGTTATTGCGACTACGTTCAATTTGTTTGGCTGTGTAGTCTAATAACTCATTATAGGTTTCGGCTAACGGGCGGATCTCTGCTGGAATTTGTGAAATGGCTAACGAGGCAATTTCCCCTTCGCGCAATTTAGCCAGCGCCCCTTGGATTTGATTCACCGGTTTAAATGATTGGCGTAAAATGATAAAAATACCGGCAATCATCGCTAATAACATGCCGATATTAATTGCCAGTTTAGTGCCAAATACTTCGCTAAAAACACGCCGTCCAATACTGAGATCTTGGGCGACAGTCAAGGTTGCTGTGTTGTGGCTGTTTGGCGCACCGATGCCGATAGATAACAGCTGCATATCATTGTTTTTTGGCCCTTTAGCCTGCCAAACTCTTTTCTGCTGCGCTTGTAACTGTTCAATCTGTAATTCCGCATCCCACAGTGAACGGGAGCGAATTGTACGGTCGGGCAAATTTAATTGGAAATAACGCCCTGAATAGGCAGGTTTATAAAAACTGGATAGTTGGCTTTGGTCGATAACTATCTCACCATCATCGAGTCTGGTGGCGATAATGATGTGTTCTAAATCTTCTTCAAGACGATTAATAATGGAGTCATGAAAGGCATCTCGCAACATCGACTCAAATAAAAATAAACCTATGAGCGTGGCAATAATGATTAAGCCACTGAGCCATAAGCTTAATTTAAACCGAATTGAAATCATTCAATAATGCCATGGAAGATATAACCCTGACCACGGCGGGTTTCGATAGCGGTTTTACCGAGTTTTTTACGTAAGTGTGTTACGTAAACTTCCACGACATTACTTTCTTTTTCATCATCAAATTGATAAAGCTTGTCTGTAAGCTGCTGTTTCGAAAGAAGCTTCTTTGGTGACATTAAGAAAATTTTCAATAACCTAAATTCCATCGACGTCAGTTCGTATACGTGTCCGCCTACCGTCACTTTTTGCTCATTTTCGTCTAAATTAACCCCGGCATAACATAGTTGCTTCGACGACGAATTAACCCGCCCATGGGCACGATGGATAAGTGCCTGAATACGGGCGAGGAGCTCTTGAGTATGAAAAGGTTTGCCTAAGTAATCATCAGCACCAGCATTAAAACCTTCAACTTTTTCGTGCCACTGACTGCGGGCCGTTAGCATAATGACAGGGGTACTGATGCCACGTTCACGCCATTGAGTCACTAATGACAAGCCATTGCCATCGGGTAAGCCGATATCAAGAATGACACAGTCATAATCTGTTTCTTTCATCAAATAATCGGCTTCAATAGCTTTGTCTGTAACATCCGTAATATAACCAGCTTGCTTGAGTTGTTTTTCAAGTTCAGCAACCAGTAATGGGCTATCTTCAACGAGTAACAGTTTCATGTTTAGTACATTCGCTCGGTAATTGAGTCAATGAGTCCTGCATACCGTTAGCTGCATCTAATTGCAGATTAACAACATGCCCTTGTTTTAGCTTAAATTGTAAATCATAGCGCCACTTATCTTGATGTTGATAAAGCTGGGCGTCGATTAAGTGACCATCACAATACTGCGATAGCCAAGTTAAGTAATCATCTAATGAACGTATATTACCAGAAGATACCAATTTTTGGACGTAGTCATGATCCAGAGGGAGTTCTTTTGCGGGAATATCTTGTTGATTAATGGTGATGGCCATTAAGCTGCTTATTGCTGTAAAGAACAAGCTATTCATGGGCGCTCCAAAATAAAAAAGTGGCGTTCAGAGTATGAACACCACTTTAAGTATCTTGGCTTAAATCAAGCTGAAGCTTATATGATTAAACATAAACATTTTGCTTGATTCGTCGTTAGCCTTTTGTCATTTAGCGTGTACCGTAAACTACGATCGTTTTACCGTGTGCTTGGATCAAGTTTTGTTCTTCAAGCATTTTTAAAATACGACCAACAGTTTCACGTGAACAACCAACAATTTGACCAATCTCTTGACGGGTTATCTTAATCTGCATGCCGTCAGGATGTGTCATAGCATCGGGTTGTTTTGCAAGATGTAATAGCGTTTGTGCAATACGTCCAGCAACGTCAAGGAAGGCTAAGTCGCCTACTTTTTGACTAGTACTTTGTAAACGATAGGCCATTTGCGCCGAAAGTTTCATCAAGATTTCAGGATTTACCTGAATCAATTGCTTAAATTTCTTATAAGAAATTTCTGCAATTTCACATGCTTGTTTAGCACGAACCCATGCAGTATGTTCAGATTGCTCTTCAAACAGCCCTAGTTCACCGATAAAATCGCCTTGATTTAGATAAGAAAGGATCATTTCTTTACCTTCTTCATCTTTGATCAATACAGCGACGGAACCTTTGACGATGTAATATAAAGTGTCAGACTCTTCACCTGCGTGAATTAAAGTACTCTTTGCTGGGTACTTATGAATGTGACAATGTGAAAGAAACCATTCTAATGTTGGGTCAGGTTTTGGCTTACCAATCAGAGCCATATGATATTCCTCGATTGATTAAAAATGAAAGTAAGTAATGTCTAATTAAGCATTCTACGCTATTGAAACGGTGAAAACTTTGATAGAGATCGTATTTAGAAGTGTGCGTAGTGTATATTAACTTGTTAAATTTTAGATTAAATTTATCTCGTTTGTGATGGCGGTCGACTTTTTTTGTGAATTTGTCTTAATCATCACTACGATTGAATTGTTGCCAATGTTATTTGTCTATTGTATTGGATCCATGAGTTAGCTAATGTTATTTAATCAGCTTCATAAATAGTTGTCGAGGTATGCGTGAAAAAACTGAGTCAAATTGGGGTTATTGTTTGTGTTGTTTTATTAAGTGGACTTAGTTCATCTGTAAAAGCATTTGTTATCCCGCCCTCTATTGAGTCTCAAGCGGCGAGTAAACTGGTTCATATTCAGATTAAAGCTAAACAAGGTAATGCAGACGCACAATTTCTATTGGGCTTAATGAACCTTTCCGGACGATTTGTTTCTCAAGATACCAAGCAAGGATTAAGCTGGGTTAATCTTGCTGCGCAACAGCAAAATATTAAGGCGCAACAAACATTAGCCGACCTAGCTTTTGACGGCAAATTAATTCCGCGGGATTTAGCACTTGCCGAGAAATGGTATTTGCAAATGGTTGCACAGGGGGATAAGTGGGCTCATTTTCGTTTAGGGTTTATTTATTCTGCTGGTGGTGATGGCGTAGTGCGTAATTGTGGTAAAGCAATGGAGCAGTTTAGTGCTGCGGGAGATGCTGTTTCAATGGGCAATATTGCGTGGATATTAGCTACATGCCCTGAAGCGGAATATCGCGATGGTTCACGTGCAGTATCGATGTCGTTAAAGTTACTTGAGCATAATCAAAATGATCCGACGGTATTAGATAATCTTGCGGCCGCGTATGCAGAACAGGGTGATTTTACTGCGGCGATAGATACCCAGAAAAAAGCGATTGATGCGTTGAAAGATAACCCTGAAATTGTGCGCAGCGATGAATTTATTTTACGTTTGAAGCAGTATCAGAATAATCAAGCTTATCGAGAAGTTATCCCACTGATGTAATGCTCTGAGTGAGCAATGTGAGTCATTTACTATTATCAATCAGTCAGTGTATTCACTTGTTTATCAGAAGAGATAAAAGTTGATGTGGGTGCTGGAACATCGACTTTTTTGGGTTTCGTTGATGTGCTTAATGCACTAACAGATCAAAAAGGGGGAATTAGCACTTCAAGCACATCAACTGCCGTTATTTCGCTTGAAATCACGATGCAGCTATCTTAATAGTTCTGACTTAAATCAAACTTAATCGGGTTTGATATCATCAAGGTTTTGCAACTCTATACGCTTATCCATTAAGTCTTTAACTAATGGCGTTAAAATTAATTCCATTGCTAATGACATTTTTCCACCGGGAACAACCAGTGTATTAACGCGTGACATAAATGAGCCTTGGATCATGTTGAGGTAATAAGGGAAATCAACATTGTTAATGCCGCGAAAGCGAATCACTAAAAAGCTTTCATCTAGGCTAGGTATGTCTTTTGCGCTAAAGGGATTTGAGGTGTCTACGGTCGGCACTCGTTGAAAATTAATGTGTGTCCGTGAAAATTGCGGCGTCATGTGCTTGATGTAATCGTCCATACTACGGACTATCGAGCCCATTACTTTTTCACGACTATGACCCCTATCGTTTGTGTCGCGAATAATTTTCTGAATCCACTCTAAATTGACAATCGGCACCATGCCTATCAATAGATCAACATGTTTAGCGACATCGGCATCTTCCGTCACCACACCACCGTGTAGCCCTTCGTAATACAACATATCGGTATTGGCTGGCAAATCACGCCATTGCGTGAATGTACCAGGCATTTGGTTAAATGGCACCGCTTCATCGAAGGTGTGCAAGTAGCTGCGGGTTTGGCCATTGCCTGTATCACCATAGCTGGTAAAACACTCTTCGAGTTTTTTGAAATTATTGGCTTCGGGGCCAAAATAGCTTAGATTTCGATTTTCAGCTTGTGATTTTCGAATTAACACTTCCATTTCTGCGCGGGTGAAATTATGGAAACTATCACCTTCAACGAATGCAGCATTAATACCCAGCTGTCTAAAAATATGAATGAAGGCCGTCGTGGTTGTCGTTGTGCCAGCACCAGATGAACCGGTTACAGCAATAATAGGATGTTTTGCTGACATGTTATTTGCCTAGGTAAAGTTGTGGACGCGAAAAATCGAGTCACTAGTTATACGGTAATCATCACCCGTGGGTCAATTCTTCGCGGGTAACAATGTGATCATTTTGTGGTAAAACCATTGTTTTGTTTTACAACTAATCGAAAGATGAACGTGAAATATGCTCGCGTTGTCTAATGGCGATAGACTCATCATCCTCACTATACTCGACAACCAAGTCGCCTTTTTTTAGTGCTAGCTTACATTGGTCCATTGCACGACTTAATTGTTGCTCGTCTGCGTCACTAAAACTGCCATCTTCAAGTTGTGATAACAGATATTCTTTTATCATACGTTGAAGTACTTCTTGAGGTAATGAAAGTAACGCTTCATAAGGCACAAGCATGGTGTATTTCCTATTAATGACTGACTAAAGAAGCATGGGCATCGTGTTCGGTTACTGTATCACTCGCCGTTAGTATAAACTCGATGATGCGACGTTCGAGGTAAAAGCGCGGTTTCCAAGGCCAGCCACCTTCAACAAAACCTACATGTCCGCCAAACTGATGCAACTCGTATTCAACCATAGGCGACAATTGAGCTTGGTTTGGGATCACTTCATCAGTCATGAAGGGGTCATCTTTGGCGTGGATGACTAATGTAGGCTTGGTAATATGTTGCAAATAGCCTAGGCCGCTAGATTGTTGATAATAATCATTAACGTCAATAAAACCATGCAAAGGTGCAGTGACTTTATCGTCAAATAAATAAAAGGTATTGAGCATTTTGAGCTGTTCTTTAGTGATCGGCATTTGCTCGGTTAACTCTGCAGTGTTAATTTTTTCGAGCATTTTATCTTGTAAGCGTTTAATTAAAAAGCGTTGATACAGAGTTGAAAAACCATTTTCTAAGCGTTTTGCACATGCGCTTAACGTGAGAGGCGCCGACACCACCACAGCGCGTTCGAGTAAGCTATGTTGTTGTTTGCTGCCTTGGTATTTTGCCAATACATTACCGCCTAAACTGTAGCCAACAGCATACAATGGCGAGTCTGGATAGTAGTGTTTTAGTTGTTCTAGGGTGTAGGCTAAGTCGTTTACATCGCCGCTATGATAACTGCGAGCTAAGCGGTTAGGTTCACCCGAACAACCTCGATGATGATGAACAACAGCAGATATTTTGGCTTTTTTTGCTTCGATGAGCATTCTGCGTGCATAATGCGATTCTGTGTTACCTTCAAGACCATGGATAATCACTAAAATAGGCGCGCCATTTTGCGCTTGGCCTAGCCAATCTAAATCGATAAAGTCGCCGTCGGGTAACTCTTGTCGTTGCCTAAATGTTATTGGTCTGGCCACTTTAAAAATGAATGGTAGAATCGTTTGTACATGTGGGCTAGCAGCCCACCAAGGCGGAGTGAACAAGGTTTTCATAGAAGGAATATTTCTGTAATTGTTTGTGAAAATTTAAACGTATGTTTAAATGTTACTCATGCCACTCTACCACATAAAAAATAGAGACAACAATAAACTCAAGGGGAAGTAAATGAAGCGGCGTGCCTTTCTTACTGGTGCTTTTGCTGGAACTGCGGCAATAGCACTCGGCGTTAATTTATATTCACCTAGTATCACGACCTCTACCGATGATATTCATCATCGAGTGTTGTTCAGTGTGTTGCTGCCAGTGTTCCTAGACGGTGCATTGCCCGAGGTTCCAAGCCATAGAGAAATCGCGATAAATCGCACATTGGATGCGATTTCACAATCAATTACCCATTTGCCTGTAGAACAACAACAAGAGTTAATGGAATTGTTGGAGTTGCTTGAAGGACGCTTCGGCTTATTGTTGCTCAGTGGCAGTATGACACCGTTGCTAATGCGTGAACCAAAGCAATTGATTGACATGTTAGAGTTTTGGCGCCACAACTATTTGGATATGTTAACGACCGCTTATAACGGATTACGTGAATTGATAATGGCAAGTTATTACGCCTGTCCGGAACATTGGGGCAATTTACGTTATGTAAAGCCTACTTTCTTGGTGCATAACGCGCATTAATCCCTCATGTAAGGAGCTCTCCCTTGGCCATTATTGATCCTATTATTACCGGATTAAGTTCAGGCTGGCATCATATCGATGCTAGTACCTTAGAAATGGATCGCCACTTTGACGCTGATGTTGTTATTGTTGGCACCGGAGCTGGCGGCGGCACCGCAGCAGAAATACTCACTGAAGCTGGATTAAAAGTGATTATGATTGAAGGCGGATCGCTAAAATCATCAACTCACTTTGATATGGAAGAGCGCCACGCTTATCCGAATTTGTATCAACAAGCAGCCGCAATGAAAACTGCAGATAAAGGTATTGGTATATTTCAAGGTCGAACGGTAGGCGGTTCAACCACGGTCAATTGGACAACCTCAATTAGAACCCCAGAACAAACCTTGGCCTTTTGGGAGCAAGAAAAATCGGTAAAAGGTTTGTCCTCGCAAGATTTACTGCCTTGGTTTGAATTGATGGAGCAGCGGCTCAATATTGAGCAGTGGCAGTTTGAGCCCAATAGAAACAATGGTGCACTGCGCGAAGGTTGTGAAAAGCTGGGTTGGGATTACACCGTCATTAAACGTAATGTTAAAGGTTGCTGGAATACCGGTTACTGTGGCATGGGTTGTCCTGTTAATGCCAAACAATCTATGTTAGTGACTACTATTCCAGCGGCTTTGGACAAAGGCGCGACGTTGATTTCTCGCGCCAAGGTCATCAAACTTGAACACAAAGGCGATCAAGTTGTTGGTTTAACGGCGCAGGCATTAACCGAAGGGTTAATGCCGACATCGGTTAACATTACTTTTAGTGCTAAGCATTATATTTTAAGTGCGGGTGCAGTTCATACACCAACGATATTAATGCGTTCTAATACCCCAGATCCACATAAGCAATTAGGCAAAACGTTTTTACATCCGTCATTGTTATCGGGCGGTATTTTTGCAGAACAAATTAATGGTCACAGTGGTGCGCCGCAATCTATCTATTCAGATGAATTTGTTTGGCGTGATGGCGCGACTGGCGATTTAGGTTATAAGCTTGAAGTTGCGCCTGTACATCCCGTGTTGATAGCATCTAAAACCATTGGTTATGGTGTAAGCCACGCACAATTAATGGCTAACTTTAACCAAATGCAGGTGACTATTGCGCTTATTCGTGATGGTTTTAATCAGCAATGTCCTGGTGGTCAGGTAAGATTAACCGATACGAGTTTGGCGTTAGATTATCCTTTAGATAAAGGTTTTTGGGATGGTGCTCGTCGGGCATTTTTGTCGATGGCCGAATTACAATTTGCTGCAGGAGCAAAAAAGGTGTTGCCGATGCATGATGGCTTGTCATTTCTTAATTCGTGGAGTGAAGCAAAGCAGGCTATCAATAATGCCGATTTAGGTTTATTAAAAACCATTGTCGCGTCGGCCCATGTGATGGGCGGTTGTGCAATGGGTGAAGATAAAACCCTATCAATGGTCGATACTTTTGGTTATTCGCATTACCTTGAAAATTTATCGGTGATGGATGGTTCGGTATTCCCAACAAGTTTAGGCGCGAATCCGCAGTTGTCTATTTATGGTCTAGTGGCTCGAAATGCAACGGCATTAGCACAAAAATTGACTCAAACTAGCTAGCTGAACAGCTTGGTATGCCGTAGCATGGCGGTATATCAACGTACGGCGAGTCGCTAAACTAGATGATGCGTTATGAGTGAGTAAGGCCTGTTTGGGTGGTCAACTCAGTCATAATGCTTTCATCTAAACCAAATAAGCTAAGGTAGTGTTGTATATTGCTCGGCTCAGTATTATCAGGTTCAATATCTAACGTTTTTCCCTGCAGTAAGTTCAATTTGTGTAATAACATGTACTGAGATTTACGTTCCATAATGAGCTCAACATCGAGCATTTTTTGATATTCTTCACCGTCTAAGTATGCTTTAGCAATCCGCCGTAATCGTCGATAAGGTTGCAACACATTTGCTTCCCATTGATCTACAACACCCGTCAATAATTCCCACAGTTGTGGCGTCAACACATAATGCTGTTGATCAAGGTATTGAGCCAATAATAAAATATTCACATTTACTTGGTAAGTGTCTTGTAAGTTTATGTAAAAATTGGGATTAGTTGAGTAATTTTGTTCGCAATCATGCCAAATTAAATAGCTAAATGTTTGCTGGTGAGAAGGCCGCGACATACAGTATCCCTTACAGCCTTAAGTGGTGTGAGTTAACACCACTTAAGGCTTGAATAAAATAAAACTAACTGTTTATTGAAAATCTTGCTCGAAAAGCTCTATCTGCTCTTGAATGTCTAACCAATGCATTTCACTTTCATCCATAGCTTGAGTCAGCGTAGTCCGTTCGTTGAGAACATTGGTCATTTTAGCTTTGTTCTCGGCTTCGTATAAGCTGCCATCGGCTAACTCAATTTCTAATTCGGCTAATCTGGCATTAATTTTTTGCTGTTGAGTTTCTAACTTTACTTGTTGTTTTTTCAGCGGCGATACTTTCTGACGTAATTCAGCTTCCATTCTTTTTTGCTGTTTTTTATCAACTGCATCACCGCCAGTGCCAACATCTGTTTTGTTGTTGGCTTGTGCTAGTTTAGCGGCATCGAGCAACCATTGATGGTAGTCATCTAAGTCACCGTCAAAAGGTGTTACAACACCTTGGTCAACTAAGTAATAATCACTACAACTTAAGCGTAATAGGTGACGATCGTGTGACACGATGACCATTGCACCCTCAAAGGTTTGCAATGCCATGGTGAGTGCGTGACGCATCTCTAAATCTAAATGGTTGGTCGGTTCATCGAGTAATAGTAAATTTGGACGCTGCCAAACCACTAATGCTAATACTAGGCGGGCTTTTTCGCCGCCAGAAAACGGCCGTACTGGCGATAAGGCCATATCACCATTAAAGCCAAACCCGCCTAAAAAGTTGCGTAATTCTTGTTCGCGAACACTTGCTGGTGCAAGCCTTACTAAGTGTTGCATTGGAGAGTCATCAAGCGTTAAAAATTCAACTTGATGCTGAGCAAAATAACCAATATTCAATCCTGGGTTAGGTTGGTATTTACCCGTTTTAGCTTGTAATTGCCCTGATAACAGTTTGATCAGCGTCGATTTACCGGCACCATTTCTACCTAACAAACCAATACGCGCACCAGGGACTAGGTTTAACTCAACCTGTTTCAGGATGGTGTTATCTTCATAACCAATAGAGACATTTTCCATTACCACTAATGGGTTAGGTAGCGCTTCTGGTTCTCTAAAGGCCATTTGAAATGGATTGTCTACTTGTGAGGGCAACAAATCGGCCATGCGTTCGAGGGCTTTTAAGCGGCTTTGTGCTTGTTTAGCTTTACTGGCTTTATAGCGGAAACGATCAACAAATGACTGCATATGTGAGCGTTCTTTTTGTTGACGCTCAAAGGCGACTTGTTGCTGGGCCATGCGTTCGGCGCGTACTCGTTCAAAAGAAGAGTAATTACCTTTATAGTAATTTAGTTTGTGATTTTCAACATGAACAATTTCACCAACAATGCCATCGATAAAGTCACGATCGTGACTGATCAAAATGAGTGTCCCTTGATAAGATTTTATCCAACCTTCTAACCAATACATGGTATCTAAGTCTAAGTGGTTGGTTGGCTCATCGAGTAACAATAAGTCTGAACGACATAATAGTGCTTGGGCTAAGTTGAGGCGCATACGCCAACCACCAGAGAAGCTTTTTACCGGGTTACTTTGGTCTGCATCCTTAAATCCTAAGCCTGCTAATAGCGCGCCTGCTCGAGCTTTAATGGCATAGCCGCCAATAGCATCAATTTTGCCGTGAATAAGCGCAATGGCATTACCGTTATTGTCGGTTTGGGCTTTCTCTAGTTGGGCTTCTAAATCACGGTATTCAGTGTCACCGTCGAGGACATACTCTAGAGCCGACACATCTAATGCCGGTGTTTCCTGCGCAACAGAGGCAACTTGCCAGCCTGAGGGGAAACTAAATTCACCCTTATCTAGATGTAAATGACCCAAAATCAAGGCAAGCAATGATGATTTACCTGTACCGTTGGCGCCGACAAGGCCAACCTTGTGTCCGGGATAAATCGTCAGTGAGGTTTCATCGAGTAAGGTTTTACTGCCGCGAATTAACTGAGCTTGGCTTATGTTGATCATTAATTACAACTTGATACTTAAGAATAGAATAATGGTGCAGATAATATCGCATCTACGATTTATTTCCCACAATCACGGGACTCATGTGGGCTAATCATGGCAAAATAGGCGTATAAATCAGGTAAAGACCTTATTGAGTTAACCGCTCATTCAGTAAACACTAAGTTGAGTAAATCATGACCAAAATTAAAAAGCGTTTTGTTGCAGGGGCTAAATGCCCTAAATGCAGTGCTAAAGACAGTATTTTATTGTTTAAAGAAAATGGAATTGAAACGGTTGAATGTACTGACTGTGATTATCGTGAGCAACAAACGGATATTAAAGTGCCTCAAAAAACCAGTGGTAGCATGATCGGGGTATTCAAACCTGATTAACATGTAGTGGCATCTCAACGCAGATGAAGAGTTGAGTTAGTTACTCATATATTCATCTGGTTGTGTTTCAGCAGATATCTTCATTTTATGTTTAGTTAATATCTGGATAACATTAGTATTATTTTTAATTAGGCCGTTGAAGCGTGTAGTAATTTCTTGTAATTCTAGGCCGTAACTTGGGTCGTCTCTAGGTTTAGTTTGCCAGTAACGCTTACGATCCAATTTTTGTATTTCGCTAGCCCGTAAAATTTCAAAATAGCTGTTTTCTTGATTTAAGCGATAAATTTCACCATCAAGTAGCTGCAGTAATTTCTCTTTAGAAATGGTTTGTTTATTGAGTATTGCTTCTAAGGGATCTTGTTTGAGCTCGCGCTTGTCAGAGTCAACCTCAGTGGTTATACCCAATTGGTATTCAATTTTATGTTGGCTATATTCCTGAGGGCAAGCTGTTTGGCTGAAAACGACTTTTTCATCCATCATGCATTTGTAAATAGTATTGGCTTGAGCAGTAAAAGTGCTCATGGCGAGTACGATGAATAACAGTCTTTTTGCCATGCGGCCACACATCCTTTTGTCATCACTATTACGATTTTGATATCACATGTTTACGTTTTCGACACTAGGCCTTGTCGATGATGCATTCAACCTCACAGTTGACAACCATGTCTAGCTGCTAATGGTAAGCAATCACCGGTTACGTATTTTGGCTAAAGGTATTGTTTTTTACTGTATCTTGCCAACTCACTTATTTAACTAGTGTTTTGATGAGCTTATGTACTTAAACAGATTAGCATGTTTTAACGCTACGCAAGTAAGACATTACCCATACTCATTACCGGATATTGAATACTCGGCAATCATACTTTGCTAACTATATAACTATAATCACGACGATAACACTATTCTAACGCTTAAATATGGTTCAATTTTATCGATAAAACCAGTTTTTTGACAATGGAAATCTCAATAAAATAAAAAATCTTTGTTTTTTATTTTATTGAGTTAAGCCAAAAAATAATGTTTTTTTAGCGAAGCGTGCTATGTGCCTAACTTGAATGACGAGAAAATGACACGTTGTCTATCAAGCGCGCTTTGCCGAGATACGCCGCCCCAATAACCACTAGCTCACTGTCAGCTGCCGTTACTTGGCGTAATGTATTGGCATTTCTCACTTCGAGATAATCAGGAGTAAAACCAACTGTTATAAGTCGTTTTTTGGCAATTGAGATAGCTTGTTGTATTGCTTCACCGCGTTGAATCGCGTTAACAATACTGTCTAATGCTTGTTTTAATGTTGCTGCTGAGTGTTTTTCTTCAGTGGTTAAATAGCCATTACGAGAGCTCATCGCAAGACCCGACGCTTCTCGGATAGTTTCCACTCCAATTACATCGATTGGCATCGATAAATCTTCAACCATGGTTTTGATAATCATCAATTGTTGAAAATCTTTACGGCCGAATAAGGCGATATCAGGTTGAACAATATTAAACAGTTTGGAAACTATAGTGGCCACACCACGAAAATGACCTGGGCGGCTTGCACCGCATAATTCATCACCAATTTCTGGTACTTCAATAAATGTTTGCTGTGCCAATCCTTTGGGATAAATAATCTCAGGTGTTGGAGTGAAGAGTAGTTCTGTTCCGGCAAGCATTAGCTTTTCGCTATCTTGTGCGAGTGTGCGTGGGTAACCATCTAAGTCTTCATTGGCACTAAATTGCATCGGATTAACAAAAATAGATACCACCACATGGTCTGCGCGCTTTTTAGCTTCATTCACTAAGGTAATGTGACCTTGGTGTAAGTTACCCATAGTAGGCACAAAAGCAACCGTTTCGCCTTTGCTGCGCCAAGTCTTAACATGTTCGCGAATGGTTGAGATAGCGGAAGTGGTTATCATTTTCTGTTCGAACCTTAATAAAAACAATGTAGTCATTGATGTAGATTTAATGATTAGCCTCAAGCCGAATAAGAGCTAGGGTAATCGATAACAACGGGTTTATTTCGCATCTGCAAATCAAACTTGCCGTTTGTGTTGCTAACGAAGGTGCATTGACTCATCAACTGTCGATCTATTGTAAGTCAATGCAACGTAGATAGCAGAGCAAAAATGATAATAAATTTATATTATCAAGATGTTATATTAATTAAAGGTATGTTCTTCCGCTGGGAATGTGCCGTTAGCAACTTCATCAATATAAGCTCTGATAGCCGAACGGATTTCGCCGGTTTGTTTGAGATAGTTTTTTGAAAAACGGGGAATGTAGCCACTCGAAATGCCTAAAACATCGTGCATAACAAGAATTTGGCCATCGGTGTCAGCTCCAGCGCCGATACCGATAACTGGAATGGTTAGTGCTTCAGTAATGGCTTTAGCCAGGGAGGCTGGAATACACTCAACCACTAATAATTGCGCACCAGCAGCTTGCAATGCTTTAGCTTCATCTAGAATGCGTTGCGCGTTATCAGCGTCGCGACCTTGCACTTTAAATCCGCCAAAAACGTTCACCGACTGTGGCGTTAATCCTAGGTGAGCACAAACTGGAATACCACGTTCGGTTAACATTTTTACGCTTTCAAGTAACCAATGTCCGCCTTCTAATTTAACCATGCTGGCACCTGCCTGCATTAATATTGCAGCGTTAGTCATGGTCTGTTCTGGGGTGCTATAGCTCATAAACGGCATGTCTGCGATGAGTAATGCGCGCGAAACACCACGTTTGACACAAGCGGTATGGTAAGCAATATCGGCAATGGTTACTGGTAAGGTATCGTTATGGCCTTGAAGCACCATACCGAGTGAATCACCCACTAGAAGTACATCAACACCTTCACTGTCAAATGCGCCGGCAAAGCTAGCGTCATAAGCCGTTAATGCGGTGAACTTTTTACCTTCTTGTTTGAACTTGATTAGGGTCGAACTGGTGACTTTTGACATAGTAGACTCTTAAAACAATATTGAAATACTAAAAGCTGAGCTTAATCTTCTGTCTGTTAAGATCAACTTTAATCGATAAGCTTTTGTAATTCATCACGCATTGCCACACTAATAAGGCTTTCAAGGCTTGTATTACAAGGCAATGTTAGCCCTGGTGCAATGTCTGCTAATGGAATTAACACAAAACTGCGTTGCTTCATGCCGTAATGAGGCACACAAAGTCGAGGTTCGTTGATGTGTTGTTGACCATAGAGTAACAAATCTAAATCTAAGGTACGAGGTCCCCAGTGTTCAAGTCGTACACGCCCTTGTTGCTGCTCGATTTCTTGTAAGGTATCGAGTAACTCAATGGGCAATAGCGAGGTTTGAAACCCCGCGACAGCATTGACATAATCTGGCTGAATAACATCACCCATGGGCTTGGAACCATAATATGCTGACACCGTAAAAGTGTTGTTTATTGCCAATGCCTTTAGCGCCAATACTGCAACATCGAGTTGTTGTATTGGCTCTGCTAAATTAGCGCCTATGGCGACATAAACTTGAACCGCCATGATTGTTATTCTTCCGCTGGTTTGGCTGCTGGTTTACGGCGACGCTTACGCTGTGGTGCATTTCTGTTACGATTATTGCTGCCTTTGATGCTTTTAGCTATGTCGCTACGGTCAGTTTCATCAGCTTCTACAAACGCTTTCCACCACTCAGCTATCTTGGCAATATTACCCATTTCAACTTCACCGCGCAGTAGCAGTAAATCATAAGCTGCTCTGAATTTAGGGTGCTCTAGTAGTTTAAATGCTCGAGTGCCTTGACCGCGTTCTAATCGTAACTGCAATTGCCAAATGTCGCGTGCTGGAGTGCTAAATCGGCGAGGTAAGCTAATTGTTAGACACTGTTTTTCAAGCACATCACCCATTGCAGCAACATATGCATCGTAATGAGTTAAGCCGCTTTCAATGGCAATATCATCAGCTCGTTGCTTAACGGGATACCACAAGATTGCCGCAAAGAAAAATGCCGGAGTCACGGTTTTATCTTCGCTAACACGGATATCGGTATTACGCATAACGACTTGCAGCATTTTAGCGGCATACCCTTTAGGCGACTCTTCAATTAATGCACCGACTTGTGGGAACAAGGGCGCGAATAAACCAAAACGTTGCATCATGTGGTAATTAGCTTCTGCTTTACCGGCAAAAAACAGTTTCAATACTTCTTCATACATGCGCGCAGCAGGAATATCGGCTAGCAATGGAGCAAGGGCTTTGATTGGATCCGCTGTTACTGCATCGATTTGCATATCAAGTTTAGTCGCAAAACGAACAGCACGAAGCATACGCACCGGGTCTTCGCGGTATCGCGTGTCTGGATCGCCAATAAGCTTAATCGTTCTAGCATTGAGATCGTTTATTCCACCACCATAGCTGCGAATAGAATAATCACTAATATCATAGTAGAGCGCGTTAATGGTGAAGTCACGGCGCTCAGCATCTTCATCGATCTCACCGTAGACGTTATCGCGTAACAAACGGCCTTCAGCGTTGGATTTTGATACTTTATCATTGCTTTCACTGTGGTGACCGCGGAAAGTGGCAACCTCAATGACATCACGACCAAAAACGATATGCGCCAGTCTAAAGCGACGGCCGACTAAGCGACAATTGCGGAATAACTTTTTAATGTCATCTGGGGTGGCATTAGTGACGACGTCAAAATCTTTCGGTTCAAGACCTAATAGAATGTCACGTACTCCACCGCCCACTAAATAAGCTTTGTAGCCAGATTTATTAAGACGATAAAGTACTTTTAGTGCATTTTCACTAATTTGACGACGTGAAATTGAGTGACCATCTCTGGAGATAATATCCAGACGTAAGCCATCTTCTTGAATGGGTTCTTCAAGGACTGGAGCTACTTTGTTGTTTTCAAATAGCTGTTTACAGAATTGGCTAATACGGCGAAAAATAATACACCTCGAAATGCTATAATAATTTGATTAAAAATCTGGCGGGTATAATACATTAAATGTGACCGAATGAGTATACGTACAGTTGCGCTAAAAAGGGCTTAATGCAATAACTTATGTCAGTTAATGACGATACCTAGTTGTTTATTGTCGATAAGACAATTTCTTTTTGTGCAGGAATCGTGCTTAGGTCAAATTGTTCAACAGCCTGTTTAAGCATCACTTCTACCGAATCTACATCGACAGCTTTTTGGCCTAAAAAGGTCAGTGCCGCATTAATACTGGCTTGAGGGTGAATGACATCTATGGCTGGAGCATAATTCTGCTTGGATAATTTAAAGCCTTTCTCGGCACAAACTAACGGCAAATGTAGCCAATCAGGTGGCGTAAATTCCAATTGGGTAAACAAACTTATTTGTCGGCAACTGGCTTCAAGTAAATCACAACCTCTGACCACTTCAGTTATGCCTTGATACGCATCGTCGAGAACAACGGCGAGTTGGTAAGCATACAAACCATCACTGCGTTTAATAATAAAGTCTTCTTCGGCGAAAGCTTTATCAACCATCACCGAGCCTTGAAGTTTATCAACAAAATGATCAATTTTAACGTGATTACGAATTCGAATTGCGCCGTGTGTCAGTCTAGGCTGAAGTCGGCCACAACGGCCATCATACACTCCGCCGCTGGTTTGAATTATTTTACGTGTGCATTGGCAATAATAAGCAAGATCACTGGCGATAAACGCTTCAATTTGATCTTGATAAGCCTGATATCGTTGCTGTTGAAATAGTACGGTTCCATGCCAATGTAAGCCGTAGGCATCGAGTGTTCTAAGGATGTTATCGCTTGCACCGGGGACTTCGCGTGGCGGGTCGATATCTTCTATGCGGACAAGCCATTGGCCTTGTTGACTGTGCGCGCGAAGATAACTGCCTAATGCAGCAATGAGTGAGCCAAAATGCAGTGAACCTGATGGTGAGGGCGCAAAACGTCCGATATAGGATGGGGGAATCATGTTATAGCGTTGTTTTTCGTTAACATCGTATTGTTATTATCGTCAGTTAATGCGACAACACAATAGCCTTGTTAATTTGTTAGTGGGTAAATAAAGTCAATAAAAAGGGCGAGATAATCTCGCCCTAATCAATAACGGGTTAACCCGCCATTTGTTTTTCTTTTATTTCAGCTAGCGTTTTACAATCGATACATTGATCGGCTGTAGGGCGAGCTTCAAGTCGACGGATACCAATTTCTACGCCACATGAGAAGCAGAAACCAAAATCGTCTTCTTTGATCAACTGTAAAGTCTTTTCAATCTTTTTGATCAATTTACGTTCTCTGTCACGAGCGCGTAATTCTAAGCTGAATTCTTCTTCTTGTGCTGCACGGTCGACAGGATCAGGAAAGTTTGCAGCTTCATCTTGCATGTGAGTTAACGTACGGTCGACTTCTTCACGCAATTGGTTACGCCATGCTTCGAGAATCAATGTAAAGTGACCACGTTGCTTGGTATTCATATACTCTTCACCAGCCGATTCCTGGTAAGGATCTACTCCAGCGATAGCGAGTACGCCAAGTTTTTTCGTGCCTTGAGGCATAACGCATCTCCTGTAATCATTTGCGTTTTAAGGACGTCTTAAATTTATGGCCGCTATCTATACCAGAAACTCTATAGCGTGGCAAATTTTTTACTTGTTATTTAATTTTTATTTTGATCTACAGCATGACTTTACAAGCTGAAGTGATCAGGCTTCCCTGTGGCGAAAGCGCTGTTTTATAAGCTAGCACTTCAACGCCATTTGCTACGGCTTGTTCAAGTAAGTCTGCATATTGTGGATCTATATGTCGCGCGGGTTTAACACTCGTGATGCCACTGTGCTGCACCACAAATAATAAAACAGCACGATGGCCTAATTCCACCATGTGGATGAGTTCTCGCAGATGCTTTTGTCCACGAGTGGTTACGGCATCGGGGAAGTAACCCATTTTATCCTCTAGTAAAGTACAACTCTTCACTTCAATATAGCACTCTGGCCGGTTTTGGCTAGTGAGCAAGATATCGATGCGGCTATTTTCACTGCCATACTTTACTTCGCGTTTTAAATGCTCGTAACCTAATAGTTCGGTAATCACTTGCCGATTAATCGCTTCTTCTGCAAGAGCATTGGCTCGCCCGGTATTAATCCCGATATAATGCTGCTGATCTGTCTGCATTAATTCCCATGTGTGGGCATATTTTCGTTTTGGATTGTCGGAGCTGGAAAACCACACCTTTTCACCAGGGAATAAGCAATTTTTCATTGAACCAGTATTTGGGCAATGAATCGTGATTTCTTGCCCGTTAGGTAGCATGATATCGGCAAGAAAGCGTTTGTATCGTTTAATTAATACACCGGATTCTAATTCGGGAGTAAATTTCATCGATGACTCATCTAATGAGTTGATTTACAACAATGCTAACAAACTTTAGCTTGGTTTATCGATTATGTTTTGTCTACACTACTGCCATTAGCTCGTGATTAAGCTCGAGCATTGGTGTTATTTGGCTTACTACAAGGGATTATTATGAATATTATGACCGTTACGCTCACCACCGAAGCCCCTGCAGAACATTGGGGTAAAGCTGATGTGACTTACCAAGGTACTAAGGCAACAATCCATCTATCGGGTAGCGATGAACTGCGTCAAGTGCAGATGGCCGCAAGAAAAATCCGCAATCAAGGCATTAATTATGTGCAGCTAGACGGTGGCTTATGGACCCTGAATTCACAGTGGGCATTTGCACAAGGTTTTGCCACGGCTAAAGCAGGATACCAAGTGGACTGGTGTGGTAGTGACGCCGATAAAGAAACGTTGAATCAACGTGCCGTAGCGGCCCAGTTTGCGCGCAAATTGATCAATGATACTCCAGAAGATTTATCGCCTTTATCGTTAGCTAATCAAGCGGCGTCTTGGCTAAAAAATATTGGTGGTGACCATGTCAGTTTTAACATTATTGAAGGCCATGAATTATTAGAAAAAAAATGGGTCGGTATTCATGCTGTGGGTCGTGGTAGTGAACGTCCTCCTGCATTGTTAGAGCTTGATTTTAATCCGTTAGGCGCAGATGCTCCAGTCTCTGTTGCCTTAGTGGGTAAAGGTATTACGTTTGACTCAGGCGGCTATAGCTTGAAGTCGTCAGAAGGTATGTTAGCGATGAAGTGTGACATGGGCGGTGCTGCCACGGTTACTGCTGCATTGGGATTAGCCATGAAGGCTGGTTTGAACAAACGCGTTAAGCTATTTTTGTGTTGTGCAGAAAACTTAGTTAGCGGTAATGCTTTCAAGCTGGGTGATGTTCTAACCTACAAAAACGGCACCACGGTTGAAATTGTTAATACTGATGCTGAAGGACGTTTAGTTCTAGCCGATGGTTTACAAGCTGCATCAGAAACGGGCGCAGGCTTAATTATTGATGCTGCAACGTTAACCGGCGCTGCTGTGATGGCTGTGGGCTCAAATTATAACGCCATTTTTTCACCACAAAAGGCGACATTACAGCTTGCACAGCAATGTGCTGAAGCCGTTTCTGAAAACGTATGGCCATTGCCGTTAGATGCTTGGCATAAAGATATGTGTCCATCAGCTTATGCTGATACTGCAAACAGTCGCCCAGTTAAAGGTGGCGGTGCAGGTGGCGCATCAAACGCGGCCGGTTTCTTATGGCGTTTTGTGTCACCAAAAGCGAATTGGTTACACGTTGATCTCGCAGGTGCTTTTGAATCATCAGCGTCGGCGCTATGGGCCGCTGGTGCGACAACGCATGGCGTATTGACCATTGCTGAGTTATTAAAAGACTAGTCATCAATTGTAATTATCATTAAACCGTCGCTCACATTCTGTGGTGACGGTTTTTATTTTTGCCGTAACGGCCAACTTTCTAATATCGTGTAGTTAACGTTATGGCGGTGGCCAGTCGATTGATATAAATGTAAATGGCTTGGTGCGATGATGAGCTGAGTGTCCTTTACCACGGCTGGTAAAGAAGCTGTTGTCACCCCACGAAATAGACTAATGTGCGGAACATAATCGTATTGACTGATGGCTAGATGGTGAGTTTTTGCAATGTTCTTAATGTCATTCGCCATAGTGTTTAATGATGTACTCGCTTGTCCTTTTAAACAGATTAATTGTGCTGTTTGCCACCAAGCGAAGGTGTCGATAACTTGACTGAAAGTTGTTTTAGGCATCTGATTTATTGCTTCATGGATTTTTGAACAAGTGGTCGGATCTATTTGACCGAAAAAGCCTAATGTTATGTGTAAGTTGTGTGCTAAAGTGGCTACTGAATTTGTATTTATTTTAGTTATAAGTGTTTGTTGTAGATGTAATATTTTATCTATTTGTGGTTTGTCTACGCTAAAGCCGACAAATAATCTTGCTGACGAAGGTGTTTGCATCCGGTTGGCCCTATTATTTATTGAGCTGAAACATAAACGTTGATAGATTAACAATACTACCGATTTTAAAAACATATCGTGGTTTCAGTTAACTACCTAATCAATATAGTGCTTATAGTTAGCGCTTACAGTTAGCGCTTACAGTTAGCGATATGGCATCTACAAGATAACTGATTTTATTCCCAAGCAAATTGAATTGCTAACCTTGAATGAGTTGATGAATGGCCGATAGCACCCAGCAACTATTGAAAAGTGTTTTTACAAATGGACCTATTGAGGGTAGTAATACTTCGGTGTTATCACTGCTTAATCAAGCATTACAGTTAGTCTGTCAAAGGCTAGAATGCAGCGCTGCATTTGTGTTGACGAGTCAATATGATAAATTATTTGCCGTCGATACTGATATTATCGACACTTCAGAGCAACAATGTGTCAGTCATTTTGGTGCTTCACCAGCATCAGAAGCGCTGTTTAACCAGCATTTACAAGATAATTTGTCACTGTGCGAATCATTATTTAACAGCTATCAAGCAATCATTTATCCTCATTCCCCAGAGCAATCATTTACCGCTGACGAAAATCGACTCCTTACACCGCTTTTAGGCATCTTTAATCAACTCGATATTGATTGTAAGCATCTTGCTCTGAGTCCTGTTTTGCACGTTGGCAATGTTAAAGTTGTTTTAGGCACTATGTGTGCATCCGATGCTAATCCAGTTGTGAGTCAGCAAGATGATCCTTGTACGTTTGTGCAAAAGTTACTCGATGATACTGCATATCAATTAGCCTCTTCACTTGAACTTCGTCGTTTATCCGTGCTTTTAGACAGTAAAGATAAACAGTATCAAGAGCTATTTCAGTTACTGCCGATGCCATGTGCGTTGATTGATTTACACAATAATGTTGTATTGCAAAATGATGCGAGTAAACAAAATTTACCCATTACAGTCGGGCAGAGTTTATTTACGTTGCTACGAGAAGATGATCACCCACTATTACTCGATACCTTGCATATCGTTCGAGAAGGTATTTTACGCCAAGCCTGGTGTGAAGTGCCGTTACGAAATGGGGTTCAAATATACTGGTATAAGTTTAGCTTTTGCCATGCACTTAATAAACAGCAACAGTTATTATTAATGATTGAAGATGTCACCGAACGTTATCGACTTGCCGATGAGTTATCGTTTCATTCCAATTATGATGTGCTGACCGGATTGCCAAATCGATTACAGTTCGAAAACATGCTTGAAGAGTTATTAAAAGACGACGAACACGCTCCGGCTTGTATTGCCTTTCTCGATCTCGATCAATTTCAAGTGGTAAATGATCTTAGTGGTCATCAAGCGGGTGATGTGTTGCTGCAACAAGTGGCGACTCGCTTAAAACAATTATTACGTAAAGACGATGTGGTTGCGCGTTTAGGCGGCGATGAGTTTGGCTTATTGATGCATTATTCTGATACAGCATCGGCGCAACAAGTGGCAAAACGAATTTGCCAACAGTTGTTTGATCATGAATTTACTTGGAAAGGTATCAAACACAACATTAGTGCCAGCATTGGCATTGCCAAAGTCGATTATGTTGACTCCGATATTTACGGTGTGATGAGTAAAGCTGATGCCGCTTGCCGCTTGGCCAAAGAAGAAGGCCGTAACCGTTGGCATTTTTATAATCCTGACGACCCACAAATGCACATGATGTATAACCAAATGCTGGCATCTGTGGATATTACAGGCGCACTGGCATTAAATCAGTTCGAGCTATTCTATCAATTAATTGAGCCGCTCGATAAACCCGACACTGGCATCCACATGGAAATTCTACTTCGCATGGTGCAGAGTGATGGCCAATATGTATCGCCGGGGGTGTTTTTACCTGCTGCTGAGCGTTATAACTTAGCGCCTCGAGTAGACCGTTGGGTTATCGATAATTTATTGACGTGGGGCGGTAATAATTTAGCTACATGGGAACAGCTTTCTATGGTGTCGGTGAATTTGTCTGCGATGTCACTTGCTGACCAAAAGTTCATGACTTGGCTCGAAATGCGCTTAATGGTTGAACCTGAGCTGGTGAGTAAATTATGTTTTGAAATAACCGAAACTGCAGCGGTAAGCCAATTAGACCAAGCTACCGGATTAATTGAGTTGTTACGACCATTTGGTTGTAAGATTGCATTAGATGATTTTGGTTCTGGTTTTTCTAGCTTTGCATATTTGAAATGTCTTGATGTCGATTACGTTAAAATTGACGGCCAATTTGTAGTGAATTTATGCGAAAACCGCAGTGATAAAGCCATTGTTTCGGCTATTTGTCAGCTCGGAAAAGACATGGGGTTTGAAGTTATCGCAGAGTTTGTTGAAAACACTGATATTGGCGTATATCTGAAAAATATTGGCGTCGATTATGCGCAAGGCTATGCTATTAATAAACCGACACGATTAGCTGAACTACAACACGGTTTACGAACTCCCTGGTTAATCTAAATGAGTAAAATGACTCAATAACTGAGAGCGGTTAATTGCTTTGTTAAAAAGGTAGCCAAATAGGCTCTGAAATAGGCAATTAATGACACCTTGATACAATGTGGGTAAAATGAACCGCAGAAAATAGCCGTAAAAGTTAATCGCGTTGACCTCAAAACAAGTATTGCAGCAGCACCCATCATTGATGCCCACGACATTGCCGATTCACGCGGTACTCGACTCGTTGCGTGTGCAGTTTTCGGCCCATTCACACATTATTATCGAAGCGCCAACCGGTGCAGGTAAATCCACAGCATTACCATTAGCGATGTTAGCCTGGCCTGAAATTCATGGCAAAATTCTGATGTTAGAACCCCGTCGAGTCGCGGCCCGCAATGTCGCTAAGTTTATTGCCCAACAATTGGGCCAAAATGTTGGCCAGCAAGTGGGTTATCGTGTCCGTGGCGAATCAAAAGTCAGCGCAGATACTCGATTAGAAATTGTCACCGAAGGTATTCTGACCCGAATGATCCAACAAGACCCAGAGCTTAGTGGGATTGATGTGATTATTTTCGATGAAATACATGAGCGTCATCTTACGACTGATTTAGGCTTGGCTTTAGCACTGGAAGTGCAGCAATCATTACGTGACGATTTACACATTATTGCTATGTCTGCCACCTTGTCTGGCTTACCGCTAGACACGTTAATGCCCGATGCTGCGCAAATACACAGTGATGGTCGCAGTTTTGAGGTTGAGATTGCTTATCAGCCTTGCCCTGGGCAACAGTTGTGGCTAACACACATGTCCCGCGTGGTTATCGATACCATTTCAGATCCCAATCTAGCGCAATATCAACAGGGCAGCGTTTTGGCGTTTTTACCCGGTAAAGGTGAAATTCGTAAATTAGCTGGATTATTGCGTGAGCGTTTAGATGCATCATGGCTTATTTGTCCTATGTATGGCGACTTGTCGTCAGCGGAGCAAGATCAAGCCATTCGTGCAGCAGAACCGGGTAAACGTAAAATCGTCCTCGCGACTAATGTGGCTGAATCGAGTTTAACGATTGAAGGCATCACCCTTGTTATAGACAGCGGTTATCGACGTGAAGCGAGTTTTAACCCTAAAACCGGCGTGACACGCTTAGGGCTTAAGCGCATTAGCCAGGCATCGGCTATTCAACGTAGTGGCCGAGCAGGGCGCTTAGCTGCGGGTTATTGCGTGCGGTTATGGAGCCAAGAAGAACAAGGGCGCATGCGCAAAGTCGATGAGCCAGAAATCACGCAAGCGGAACTGACTTCTATGGCACTTGATTGTGCCAGTTGGGGCGCTAAATCATTTGCTGAATTATCATTGCTCACACCACCGCCGCCGATCCATGAACAAGTCGCATGGCGATTACTTATTCAACTTGAATTAATTGACCCACAACGTAAATTAACGTCACTTGGCCGAGAGGCTTATGCATTAGGTTGTCATCCGCGCTTAGCGCATATGCTGCTCAAAGCTAAGCAACTTGCCTTGCACGACAATCAGCCGCAACTTTGCCTGCTGGCTTGCGTATTAGCAGGCATTATTGAAGCCCGTGGACTACCGAAAAAAGGCGCTGATATTCATCATTATTTGACCGAGGCTTTGCAGGGGCAAATTAAACAGCAAGTTAGGCAATGGCAACAATCTTTGGCGATATCGGGTCAGGTCAATGAGGCAATACGTAATGCATCGACTCGTGATATAAGCTATTTGTTAGCACTTGCTTACCCTGATCGTATTGCCAAAGCTCGTGGCCATGAAGGCTTTTTATTAAGTAATGGTACGGGTGTGGTGATCAATGCCGAAGACAGTTTGGCTCATGAACCTTGGTTAGTGGTTGCTGACTTTCAAGAGACTCAAGGTCGTAATGCTGGCCAAATTTACCTTGCAGCAAGGTTAGATGAACGCTTGTTTACTGCCGAACTAGCCTCGTTAGTAACTACTCATGTTCACGGTGGTTGGGATGAAGCAAAAGGGCGTTTTTTTGCTGAAAAACATACCAAAATCGGTGAGGTTATCATTAAAATCGACACCGGTATTACGCCTGAACGGGCACAAATTACCGCAGCATTATTAGAACAGATCCGTATAAAAGGGTTAACAATCCTTAATCGTGACGAGCTGTTAATCCAGTTACAATATCGGGTTGAATTAGCTCGATACTTTGCGCCAGAGCATGATTGGCCTTGTTTAAGCGATGAGTACTTACTGGCGACGTTAGAAGATTGGCTTGAGCCACATTTGGATAACATTCGTTCATTGGCCGCATTGGCTAAAGTAGCCGCGTATGGATTGGTGAAAAATTTACTCAATTGGCAACAGCAGCAGCTATTAGAGCAACTGGTGCCAACACATTGGCCGATGGCAACTGGCACTCGTGCCCCCATCCGTTACCAGATGCCACTTGATACTGACGGACATTTTTATCATAACAATGACCAACAAGGCCGTGCGTTGCTTAGTGTACGTTTACAAGAAGCATTAGGGATGGCGCAAAGCCCGACAATATTGCACGGCAAAATGACGGTTACTATGGAGTTGTTGTCGCCAGCACAACGACCATTAGCCGCCACGGCAGATTTAGCCAGCTTCTGGCAAGGCCCATATATTGATGTAAAAAAAGAAATGCGTGGTCGTTATCCTAGGCATTTATGGCCTGATGACCCAGTGAATACAGTGGCAACAAAATTTACTAAAAAGAAAACTCCAGGCGTGTAAATAAGTCATCTAGCTTATTAATAACATGCAATTATTTCAGCGTTATATGGAAAACGAAACCATTATTTATGAGTAAAAAAACCAAAAAGTCTTCAGCCAACACAAAAAAAAGTGGCTCATCTTGGTGGCAAAAACTGTGGTCGCTCACATGGAAATTATCAATCGTTGGTATTGCTGTTGTGAGCTTTTACGCTATTTATTTAGATCAAATTATTGCGCAGAAATTTGAAGGCCAAAAGTGGCATTTACCGGCCCAAGTTTTTAGTCGTTCAATGGCATTGTACCCAGGTGCTGCGATAAACCATCCGCAGTTAATGGCTGAGCTTAATTTGTTGGGTTACCGTAAAGTGTCCAATCCGCGGCAAGTTGGCGAGTTTTCTGCTTCAAGTACTCGTATCGAATTATGGCGTCGGCCGTTTTTGCATCCCGAAGGCAACCAAGCCGAGCAGCGAGTGATGATAAGCTTTGACTCTGAAGGCGTTAGCTCAGTTAAGCGGATGTCTGACAAACGTGAATTAGCGGTATTTCATTTAGAACCGGTATTACTTGACCGTATTATTGCCGGCGATGGCGAAGACCGTTTATTTGTGCGAACGCCAGAGATGCCTTCAATGATTATCGATGCGCTTATTTTGGTTGAGGACCGCAGTTTTTATGATCACTTTGGGGTAAACCCATTGGCGATTGCACGCGCTGCGGTGGTCAATATTACTGCCGGTCGTACGGTGCAAGGGGGTTCAACCTTAACTCAGCAGTTAGCCAAAAACTTCTTTTTAAGCAGCGAACGCTCAATTGTGCGTAAAGTGCGTGAAGCCATAATGGCATTGATTATCGATTTTCGTTATAGCAAAGATGAAATTTTAGAAGCTTATCTCAATGAAGTGTACATGGGCCAAGACAAGGCCCGTGGTGTGCATGGTATGGGATTAGCCTCACAATTCTATTTTGGTCGCCCCATTGGTGAATTAACCGTGTCGCAGCAAGCATTTTTAGTTGCGGTCATTAAAGGACCTTCTTATTACAACCCGTGGCGTTATCCTGAACGAGCCCAAGAGCGCCGTGATTTAGTGTTACGTTTGCTTATGGAAAACGATAAATTAACCGTTGCCCAATATAAAGCTGCAGCAGAGTCGCCAATCGGTCTACGCAGTGCTAAAAAATCGGTACATCAGAAGTTACCAGCGTTTTTTGCTGTGGTTAAGCAAGAGTTACGCGACCGTTATGGTGATTCGTTACTGAAGCAGTCGGGCGTAAAAGTGTATACCACGCTCGATCCTATGGCCCAAGAAGCCGCAGAAAAAGCCGTGTTGTCTACCATGGCATCACTGGATAAACGGGCTAAAAACGTTCAAGTCGGCATGGTTGTCACCGACAAATATACTGGCGGCATAGCAGCAATGGTGGGTGATAAACAACCGAGTTATGAAGGGTTTAATCGCGCGGTTGAAATTAGACGTCCAATTGGGTCGTTAATAAAACCATTCGTGTATGCCAGTGCATTACGCCAAGCAGATAAATTTACTTTAGCCACTCCCGTAGAAGACAAACCCATCACCCTTAAAAATGAGCAAGGTAAAACGTGGTCACCTAAAAACGTCGATAAAAAGTTCAGTGGTCAAGTGCCTTTATTAAACGCATTTAAAGATTCAATGAACGTTCCAACGGTTAACGTTGGTTTGGCTGTTGGTGTTGAAAAGGTTGCTGCTACATTGAAAAAATCGGGTTGGGAGGATGATATATCCCCTTATCCATCGATGTTGTTGGGTGCGGTGAATGGCTCGCCATTAATGGTGGCTCAAGTTTATCAAACCATTGCTGATGAAGGTCGCTATCGTAAGTTATCATCGATTACAGCGGTATTAGACAGTCAAAACCAAGCGTTGGAAGTCACTCGTGTTCCATCGTCGATGGCAATTGATCCGGCAACCGATTACTTAGTTCAATATGCAATGAACCAAGTAGTGCGTAATGGTACGGCTAAGCGTTTAGGCGCTGCATTTCCTGGGGTTCGTTTAGCGGGTAAAACCGGCACCAGTAATGATAGTCGTGACTCGTGGTTTGCTGGATTTGATGAACGTAACGTAGCGGCTATTTGGGTCGGCCAAGACGATAACAGTAAAACGGGCTTGTATGGTAGTAGTGGCGCAATGGCCGTGTATCAGGCCTTTTTACATGAACGTCCACCGCTTAGTTTACGAATGATGCCCGTTAATGGGGTTATTAATGGTTATTTTGATCGTACAACGGGTGTGGCTAAGAAAGGTAATTGTGACAATATTATCGGTCTACCGGCATTAGACGCAAGCTATCATCCGGTTGCCAATTGTGGCGAGTCATTATCTTGGTGGCAGAAGTTGGTGGGAGAGTAACGCGTTAGCTTAGCCATTATGTCTTTGCCAACAATAAGTCCAAAGTAATTGATTACTTTGGGCTTATTTTTTGGTCCCGCGCAGGATAATCAACATTTTTAAGCAATCTTTTTTCCTGCTGACGATATTGCAGAGCAGAAGCTATTTACCTTGTCCGAGTTGATTACGTAAGGTGGCAATTTCTTCGATCATTTGCTGCTGATTGTGCTCCATGCGCTCTAGCGCTTGTTCTAGCTTGGTATTGATTTCTGCTTTATGCGCTGCTTGAGCCTCTTGCGCTTCGTTACGTTCTTGCTCATCTGGTGCGACGAAAACAGATGCCATATAACCGGATATCACTCCGAAAAAGCTGACACCACTAATGATCACTAATCCACCGATGATATGGCCTACCGTACTGACGGGATAGAAGTCACCGTAACCGACGGTTGATATGGTCACTAATGCCCACCAAATAGCTTGCTCTGCTGTTTGGATATTGGCGTTAGGCTCAGTGCTTTCTACTAATAAAATAAGTACAGATGCAGTGGCCAAAATTAATACCATCGCCACCAGTAAACTGGCTAATGTAGATTGTTTTCGCTGACGCAATAATGGGATTAATAATGACCGGCTCATGCGGATTAAACGAATAACCCTTAATATTTGGAATATACGTGCGATACGCAGTGCTTCAATGGCTGGAATGCTGGCAACAAAGTCTATCCAATGGTGCCTAACGTAAAAGGCTTTATTACGTGCTTTGAACAAACCATGGAAAAACTTGGTCATAAAAATCATGCAGATTGTAGTGTCTATATACAGCAGTACTTTGTTGGTTTCAGCGTCTAACTTACCAAAGGTAATCGTGAGTACTATCACCACAGAGATCAGTGATAACACCATCATTGCGAGTTCGAATGGACTTGGGCCATCGACATTTTTGACCGACCAACGTTTAGATTCGAGCATATAATAAGTCCGTTTGCATTCGTTCGCCGTGAGGCTTTGTTAAGATGTTGAGTTTATCATAACAAAAAACGCACAAGACAAGTGTCTGGTGCGTTGTTTTTAGTTAATGTACTGTACTGATAACGGTGTTTATTTTGACGATTTAGTATCAACGAAGTGGACCAAATCATCTAATACGCGCTTTTTGATTTCCAGCTGCGACTCAGATTCTAAGCCGTATTTCTGGGCTAAAATCACATAATCTTCAGCATTTAATGACACAGTTAAACGAGGACGCTTTGGACGTTTGGATACAGAGAGTCCAAGTATGGTCCTGATTTGGTCTGAAGGACTGACGCCTTTATCTAAGGCTTCTTTTCGGATTGAGTATTGAAACTTCTCATCCAGATCAAAAGCCACTTGGGTTGCTTTTGCAGCTTGTTGGTTTTTAAGCCATTTCTCTGGTAACGGTTTGCCTGAACTCATTAGAAAATCGTCTCCTACCTGTATCAGCTTGCTGGCCAATACTCTCTAATATCGGTCAGTGGGCGATATAAAGTCAACATCACTTCAGTGTCTCCACTTTCGTAAACTTCAATATCAACCGCGTGAGAGTCATCAGCATTAGCCAAACTGTAACCTTCAAAACCTTCACCGCGAGCATCATCGTCATTTTGAGGAGGCTTTAGGTCGCGATAATCTTGACGATGGAAGTAACCAAAACCGGCAAATTCAACTTGATGATATTCATCACTGAGCCATTTATCGAACTCAGCGGCTAACTCGGCAGGAAGTGCCTGCAATGTCAGCGTTGCTTTGCCTGGTTCTTCAAATATTTCAGCAAATGCGTCAAGTTCAAACAATTGTTCAACCACAGCGCGGTTGATTTTGATTGAAATACTTAAGTAAGATTCGTCTTCTTGCACGTAGGATAAATAGATTGCGGTGCCGCTATGGCCACGTAATAAGAATTCACAAAGCTGCGAGCGTTGGTATTCATAAGTATGAATAGCTTCAACCTTAAGCTGTTGCCCGCGCAATTGCGTAGGCAAAGCAAAACTGTCATCAAAGGTGATCATATCACCCTTGAGCAGTTTATTTGGATGGTCAAGCTTACGCTTCGGGGCTTCTTTTTTGCCGAATAGGCCACTAAGAAATCCCATAATAGCTTAACCTTTACGTGCTTTAATGCGATCTAGCACAGCATTAGCATTCGACTTTTGCTCACCAATACCTGCTTCAGCTAGCTTGGCATGTAATGACTTATCGCTATTCTCTTCAGCTAATGTTTCTGACGCTTTTAAGCGGTCATCAAACTGTTGTTGACGTGCTTTGATGCGCTCTAGTGAATCTTTAGCGTTAAGCAGTTTTGAATTACTTGACGCAAATGAGTCAGTGATAGTTGCAGTGGCTTTTTGCACGCTTTCAGTGGTTTTAACCATAGTAAGTTGACGTTGGTAATCATTTAACTGACGCTCAGTCTTCTTCACTAAATCTTTTAAACGCACTGCATGTGAGCTAAAGCTATCATTGGCTGTTTGTTGTTCAGCTAATTCTTCGTCTAGCTGAGCGATCTTTTCAGCAATTTCAATTGCTAAAGCTTCGTTGCCTTTGTCTAGCGCTTGGGTGACATAGCCTTCGTGCTCAACAACACTACGCTTTAGGCGATCAATTTCACGACTGGCTTGCATTTCTTTAGCCATAACATCAGTTAATTCACGTTTAGCTCGGGTTAAATGCTTTTCTGCATCACGAATTTCTTGTTCAAAAATTCGGGTTGAGTTTGAGTCAACGATATTTTGGCCAACTTCAGTTGCACCACCACGAAACGCTGTAAGAATCTTGTTTAGAATGCCCATAATTGGCTCCTTAGATTAAAAATTCGACGAGTTCGTCGATGACTTCCAGACAGTTGTCTGACAGTACTGCTAATTCTTGTTCAATTTCTTCCATGCTTGATTGCACAGATAATGCCCCGTAAACCACATATTTATCATCAATTTTAGCAAACGATGATAATGGCATTGGAATGTTGAGCTCTAACATGGTCTCGAACATTTCAGCGCGGCGAGCTTGGTTTACTTCGTTTTCGCCCCACAAGTAACTGATACACAATATTTGGTTGTCAGTTACTGATACAAACACCGGAATTTCTTCTCGGCCGACAATATTGACTTGTAACACTTCAACATCACCGTCAATCGGATAACAATCAAACTGAAAACCGGTTTTGCTGTGATCGCATAGTCCGTTTAGGTGACCTGCAATGGTATGGATGTTCATATTCGTCCTTAATTGACATATTATGTCTGTGAGTAAAGATAGCATCTAGACATAATATGTCAAGCGCTATCTGGTCCAATTAAAAAAGATTAATTACTTCATTTTCTGACCAAGCCGCTAAGTGGTAGTAATACAGCTGTAATGAACCAATTTCGTTTACTTTGATGTTGTCTATATCGGCATAGAAATTCTTTGGGAATTCAAATGAAGCGTGAATAAGTCCTGGGGTTAGCCATTCTTCTGGTACCGGTATATCTGTTAGTGCAGCAAGTCGTTGTTGTGGGTTTTTACCCATTTTACTGCCAATGCTCCAACCCCATTCACCAAAGCTAGGGACATTATGGTGATACTGTTTTACATTAAACCCTGCAGCAGTCAGTGTTTTACCAACCGATATAAACGCTTTTGGCGCATGATAAGGTGAGGTTGATTGCACCGTTATCACGCCATCGGCGCTAAGTAATTCATTAAGCTTACGATAAAATAAGTCTGAATACAGTTTGTTTAAATCAGGATGACTTGGGTCGGGTAAGTCAACAATAATGGCATCAAACATTTTGCCATTTTGAATTAGCTTATCAACCCCGTTAAATGCATCGTCGACCATTAATGTTAAGCGTGGATCGTTTAACGCATCGCCGTTTAACGCCAGTAATGCATCCTGTAAGCGTTGTGGCATATCTGCTGGTGGCGATTTAAACAGTGCCAGTAAGTCTTTATCTAAATCCATTAAGGTAACCGTTTTAGGTTGCCATTTGAGTACTTGCTTCAGTCCTAAGCCATCACCACCACCAATAATGAGCACGTTATCGTGCCGTGCGCTGGCAGCCAATGTTGGATGAACCAAAAAGCTATGATAGATGTGCTCGTCGCTGCTTGAAAATTGTAACCGACCATTGATGTATAAATTATAAACGGGAGGTAAACCACCACCGCGCAAACGCTCAGTAAAATTGAGCTGCTGAAAGCGGGTCGCTTTGGCATAAACCACATGATCTTTATACAAAAGATTATTAAAATGCTGTTCCCAGCTCGGGCCTTTAACGGCTAATATGCCAATCACCACACTGGCAATAATATGGCCGATAAGCAGCAATTTTACATGATTTATTTTTGACCAAAAACGCCAAATAAACACCAGTCCAGCGAGTAGGTTAACGCTCGCTGTAAGCGCAGCAGCTAATTGAATATCAATGGCCAGCATAAAACCGACCCAGATTGCGGCGCCTATTCCAGCGCCAATGTAATCGGCACCATATATGGTGCCGGCATTATGCAGTAAGTGCGCTTCAGACAATGATTGTCGAACGCGGGCAATAAGTGGAATTTCCATGCCAATCATTAACCCGAGTAATACACCCCAAACATACGGTAAATATGCACTGAGAGTTTGCAAACTGGCAATAAAGCCACCATTGGGTAAATGATCTGGCGGTAGGCCGAGTGTATTGGCGATGGTTAACGGCAGTTGTTGACCGAATCCGATGACCGCTGCGGTAATGATAATGGCAAAAGAGCCACACAGTGCTACGGTTAATTCAAGCATGGCAAAGCCAGTAAAAGCGCATTTTATTTTACGTGCGGCAAAAGCGCCCACACCCATGGACACAATCATTAGACCAATCATGGTGTAAATGGCGGCTTCTAATGCGCCGAGAATGCGACCAGCATAGTGTGATAATAAGTATTCATAAATAAGACCGCATCCCGCCAACGAGGCCATAATGCCGAGTAACAAGGCATCATCAAACCATGATACTTGACGGGATGGAGGGGAACTTTGCTGCGAGTCCCCCTGTGTAGTGTTAGCGGGAAGATCATCGAGCAAAGGTGTTGTCATAGATTAAGCCATTAACGCCGTGAGAATAAGGGCAACGGCAATACTAATCGCCATTTCAACGGCTGCAATACCGATGTTTTGTTGTTTCTCAACTTCTTCAGCAAGATTGATACCGGCTAACACCATTTTTTTCACTATGGTTATTAATAACGATAATACCACCAGCATGATCAATGAGAATGCGCACCAACCAATAATGTTGCTTACATGGGCTGTTGGGTCATAAGCAATAAAATGACTCGCCGCATTAAAGCTTAGTGCCATGGCAATCATGTAGCCGCTGTGACGAAGTGCTAATGCCGTTTGGCCCTGAGTTAACGCTTGTTGCATTGACGCGCCTTGATTACGTTTGGCATAACGCTTTTCACGTAGTCGGGTGAGTATGACTAACATCAGTTGTGAGATTAAAAAGGCACTAAAAATAGCGATAAAGGTATCTAGAGTAATATCTTCAGCCCACATTAATACCGCGCGGATAATAATGGCAGTGGCTATGGCTGCAGCAGCATCAACCACAGCAACAGAAATATTACCTTTAAGAATCTCATCGTTTTTAGCAAATTCATTTAAGGCGATTTTATCATGTAAAAAACGGCCTAATTTAATCAGTATTAAGCCAAACAAGCCGTATGCCGACATGCCAATCGCTTCAGTTAAATAAGACGGAGCCGCTTCGCCTGTGATAGCGCCAGTTAGCACAATACCTAAAGCCGCCACAGCACCAGCGGTACTGATCCCAAAGGCAAAGTTGTCGCGCTCGGCTAACTCTGCACTGCTGTTGACTTTAACGCTCCACCCCTGCAAATAACGCATTAGCGTCAGCAAAATGATAGCGATGGTTAAATCAATGGCTAAAATAATCGCCAAATGTTGAGTTAAGCCATATTCTTGAAAAAATGTCATGGTGAGTCCTTACCTATTTTCCACGGCTAACACCGCGACTAGTGCGGCTGCTTGAGTTACGGAAACTGCTGTCTTTTGAGTAGCTCGAACGAAATTTTCTACTCGCGCTCTGAGTGGTGCTATTAGCTTTGGGTGCACTGGTACTTTGACGTGACAAGCTAGTAGAGCCTGTTCGAGCTTTTGCATAAGGGCTGTCGAATCGTTTCCCTTGGCTGTTAAAACGTTTCTTGGTTTGTTCAAAGGTTTTGGTTTGCGAAGTTGCTTGTTTTGGTGAAGTGTAACGGTAACGTCCCACATCATTATAATAGCTGTAACCACGGTTACCCGACCAACTACCGTAGCCTATTGGGCGGGAGAAGTTAGAAAACATCGCATACATGCCATACCAAGCCCAAATGGAGGTGCCGCTTGAATTATTTTGCCAGCTACCATATGCAGGATTACCCACAAGTTGGCTGCCTGCACCACTGCCTTCGGTGCCATTTGCTAGGGCTTCAGCCTCACGGCTAATAGCATTAACTCGAGCGAGTTGCCCTTTAGACATATCGGCAACAACATTGACTGGATCAGACAGCATATCGTTATACAAACTGGTGTCAGCGGCTTGATAAATATTCTGTGCTTCAGCTAACTGTTGGTCTAAATCAATAAAATTAGCGCTGTCGTTTAAGTCTTTGTAACGACGCGTTAATGACTTAAACATTGGCCCTTCAGTGCTGGCATCTTTAGCCAATTCTTCTAGTAATGGGGTTAAGTCGGATTGACGCTGAGCGAGAACTCGAGTGTATTGTTTGAGTAACGTCGCATTGCGTAACTGATTGTTATCGAGCGAACTGGCCAACAGATCAAGTCGTTGTTGGGTCAGTTGCTGGTACTTAGCAATTTGTTCCGGTCTATCGTCACCGCAACCGCCAAGGGTTAAGGCAACAAACAATACCGTTATCAATGTGAGTACACGTGGGAGGTGACCTACCATGTTTTCTCCAAAATGTAGATTTTTCATGTGCTAATTCAATATGACACAGGTTATAGTAATCTTAGTGTCAATGATATTAATCTGATCATTTGACTGGCTGATAGATATACCATTCACGACATAATATGTTCAACGTTCATTTTCTTTAGGGATCATTATTGCCATGCAAAACCAAAGTAACAAGGTATTATCTGCAGCGATGCTAGACAGCGCAGATCGTTACTGGTTAAGACTCTGCGACGTTTGGCCAGAAGCTAAAACAGCACTGACAGCCATGCAACAGCAAGAGTTAAAGGCCGTATTTGGCTTAAGTGACTATATGGGTGAGCAACTTTGTCGTCATCCAGAATGGATTGTGCAGTTATTTGATGGCTTATTAAGTGATGTTGTGCGCAGTGAGTTTGATGCGCAGTTACATTCGCTATTAGCTGAGTTAACTCAAGAAGAGCAAGTTAAGTCTGCCTTACGTCGTTATCGTAATCTGCAAATGGTGCGCTTAGCGTGGCGTGACTTTTTAAATTACACCCCAGTTGAAGAGTCATTACTCGATTTATCTGCATTAGCAGAGGCATTGGTAATTGCTGGACGTGATTGGTTATATCAAGAGATGTGTCAACAATACGGCACACCAACAAGTGCTGAAGGTAAGCCACAACCCTTATTGATTTTAGGCATGGGTAAACTGGGTGGTCGTGAACTTAACTTTTCATCAGACATCGACTTAATTTTTACCTTTCCAGAACATGGTGAAACCGTTGGCGGTCGACGGACTCAGGCAAATCAGCAATTTTTTATCCGCATGGGACAACGCTTGGTGAATTTACTCGACCAAGTCACCGTGGATGGATTCGTTTTCCGTGTCGACATGCGTCTACGACCTTATGGTGAAAGTGGTCCTTTGGTGGTCAGTTTTAGCGGTTTAGAAGACTATTACCAAGAGCAAGGCCGTGATTGGGAGCGTTATGCCATGGTCAAAGCGCGCGTACTTGGACCTTGGTCTGGCTATTGCGATGAGTTGCATGACCTACTACGACCATTTGTTTATCGCCGTTATATTGATTTTTCTGCGATTGAATCACTGCGTAAAATGAAGCAATTAATCGCCCAAGAAGTTAGGCGTCGTCAGTTAACCGATAATATTAAGCTTGGCGCCGGCGGGATCCGCGAAGTTGAATTCGTGGTGCAAAGTTTTCAGTTGATCCGTGGTGGCCGCGAGCCTGCATTGCGTCAGCAAAGTTTATTTGGCGCCATTGATACCTTGTACAGCTTAGGGCAATTGGAATACTTAGCGGTTGATGAGCTTAAACACAGTTATATTATATTGCGTCGAGTGGAAAACTTGTTGCAAGCCATTGACGATAAGCAAACGCAAACCCTGCCTAATAATGAGCTCGATTGGCAACGTTTATGTTATCCGCTAGACATGGCCGATGAAGCCGAACTTCGTCAAAAAATTAATCAAGCAATGGTCACCATTCATGGCCATTTTAATGCCACTGTGGGTGGTACTGACAGCCATGAACACAATGATCATTGGACTGCTTTATTTTGGAATGTGCAGCAAGATGAACACGCTAACGCCTTGTTGCAAGAGCAACAAATCGATGATGCCGAATTATGGCCACTATTAAATGAGTGGCATCAAACGGTGTCGAAACGTTCTATCGGACCTCGAGGACGTGAAACGCTAGACAAATTAATGCCTAAGTTGCTTGAAGAGTTAGTCACTCAAACTAAACCGAGCCAGGCGTTTAAACCAGTAGCTAAAGTGCTGGATAAAATTTTAACCCGTACTACCTATCTAGAGCTTTTATGTGAAAACCCAGGCGCTAGACAGCAATTAGTGAGTTTGTGTTGTGCAAGCCCTTGGATTGCCCGCGAACTGGCGAATTTCCCAATGCTGCTCGATGAGTTAATTGATCCGTCGCAGCTGTATGACATTACTTCGATTGATGATTATCCTAGTGAATTACGTCAGTATTTATTACGTGTACCTGAAGATGACATGGAACAGCAAATGGAAGCGTTACGGCAGTTTAAATTGTCTCAGCAGCTTAAGATTGCGGCCGCAGATGTTACTGGGGTATTACCTGTCATGCAGGTTAGCGATCATTTAACCTTTTTAGCTGAAGCCATTATCGAACAAGTTGTACTACAAGCTTGGCATCAGGTGGCATCTCGCCATGGTATACCTGCAGGAACGAGCCCAAGTAACATGGGTTTTGCCGTCATTGGTTACGGTAAGTTAGGTGGAATTGAGCTGGGTTATGGTTCTGATTTAGATTTGGTGTTTCTACACGGCCACACAGGTGCTGGCACAACTGATGGTAAGCGTCCTATTGATATCGGCCATTTCTACCTCAAGCTTGCCCAACGTATTGTGCATTTATTTGCTACCCGGACAACGTCTGGTGAGTTATATGAAGTGGATATGCGCTTACGTCCGTCAGGTGCTTCTGGTTTGTTGGTGAGTGAGATTGAGCATTTTGGTACCTATTTACAACAAGAAGCGTGGACTTGGGAGCATCAAGCATTAGTGCGATCTCGTTTTGTATTTGGTGATTATTCGCTTGCCGGTCGTTTTAGTGATTTACGTGCGAAAATATTGAAAATAGAGCGTGATAAAGAGGTATTAGCCAAAGCGGTCAAAGACATGCGGATAAAAATGCGTGAGCACTTGTTGCAAGTTGAACCAGGGCAATTTGATCTAAAACAGAGTGCTGGTGGTATTGCAGACATAGAGTTTATCGCTCAGTACTTAGTGTTAGCGAATGCTCATCAATATCAGGAATTAACCATTTGGTCTGATAATGTGCGTATCTTTGAAGTGTTGGCGGAGTTGGAGTTATTACCCATCATGCAAGCCCAACATTTAACCCAAACCTATTGCTGGCTGCGTGACGAGAATCATGAACTGACATTACAACAGTTGCCCGGTAAATTACCCATACAAAGTGTGCAACAAAAAATCGACAGTGTAATTGAAATTTATAATGAAATTCTATCGGTTTAAACATTAATCAAAGTAGATTAGGTTGATATTTAGTCACTTAACTGCTTTGATTATAGAACTATTATTTTGATTGAATAGGTTGTTTAATGCTGCTGGCACCGATACCTGACAATGAATACACTCGACTCGAAACGCTTCGAGGGCTGAACGTGCTCGATACGATCGCTGAAGAACGTTTTGATCGTATCACTCGGTTGGCTAAGCGATTGTTTTCAGTGTCAATTAGTGTGGTGAGTTTAATCGACTCCGATCGCCAATGGTTCAAGTCTGTGCAGGGGTTGGATGTATGCGAAACCCGGCGTGATATTTCATTTTGTGGTCATACTATTAATCAACAACATGTTTTAGTTGTGCCAGATACACTAAAAGATGAACGTTTTTCCGACAATCCGCTTGTATTGGCGGCTCCTAAGATTCGATTTTATGCCGGCTATCCGTTGACTATGCCTAATGGTGTGAGGGTAGGTACCTTGTGTATTATCGATGACAAGCCGAGATCTTTCTCTAAAGATGATGAAGATGCCTTGGAAGACCTTGGCAAAATTGTCGCAGAAGAACTGCTGTCGATTCAGCAAAATACCTTAGATGCGCTAACCGGTATTTCTAATCGTCGAGGCTTTGAATTACTCGCTAATAAGACGCTTGCTTATGGTGATAGGCTTGATTTTGCAACGTGCTTAATTTTCTTTGATTTAGATTATTTTAAAGCAATTAACGACAATTTTGGCCATGAAGAAGGTGATACTGCCTTGAGGACTTTTGCTGGCTTATTGATCGACAGCTTCCGCGAATCGGATATTATTGCCCGCTTTGCTGGTGATGAATTTGTGGTAATGCTGAGCCAAAGCGATGAAATTAGTGTTAATAATGTATTACAACGTTTTCAACAGTGCGTTAATCAACATAATTTGCACAGTGGTAAACCATACCAATTAAAGTACAGTAAGGGCGTGGCGCATCGACAAGCTAGGCAGTCATTATCGTTAAATGATTATTTGGTTAAGGTCGATAAAGCCATGTTTGTCGATAAAGAAAAACATCACCAGAGAACTCAAATTGATGTGAAATAGCGATGATTCGGCTGATGATATTGGTGTTTTTATCTGCGCATGTAACTGATTTGATAAGCTACAAACGTTAAACTCGTTGAGCCGCTGCAAATAATACACTTGGCGCAACTATTATTCATTTGCATATTCGCAGCGAAATAAATCAACGTTATTAACGATTGTTAACAACAATCGTTAATAACGTTCGTTAACAACAACTGCTAACATCGATTTATCGGCACGGTTATGAGTGTATCAATGCTCAGCTTAGTATTTGTTCTATCCACATTTTATAGATAGGTAAACCAATTAATACGTTTATTGGGAACGTTATTCCGAGTGATGCTAACATCGCTAAACCAATATTAGCGTCTGGTATTGCTGCCTTAATTGCGGCCGGCGCAGCAATATAAGACGCACTTGCACTTAAGCCTGCAAGTACTAATATGCTGCCAGAAGGTAAATCAAGTAACACGCCTAAGCCGATACCCGCCCAAGCTAAAATAAATGGAATTACCGCAGCAAATACCAATAAACGCCATTGTTTGTAAGGAATAGGGAAGCATACTTTGGCGGTACTAATCCCCATTTCTAATAAGAATAGTGCTAATAACGTTTTAAAACCACCCAATAACATTGGTGTAAGTGGTGCCATGCCACTAGTGCCATATATCCAGCCTATGATCACCCCTCCACAGAGTAATACGACTCCGCGGCTTGTCAGCGCTTCATGTAATACGCTGCCTGCCGAAGAGTGTTGGCTATCGCCTGCTACTTTTGCTTGTAAGTAGCGGTGTAGCCAAAGCATGATAATAATTGCAGGCAATTCGAGTAGCACTAGATACAACGTTGTTTCAGGTCGTAAAGGCCACTGAGATTGATCGACCATGGTCATCACCACGGCAAATGTTCCCGCACTCACAGAGCCGTAATGAGCAGCAATACTTATGGCTTCTTTTTGCGGTAATTGAATTAATTTTCGCAGTAGAGGATAAAGGCTAAGTGGGATAATGAATCCAAGTGCAATAACAGACAGTAATTCGGTGATCGCTAAATTGGCAGTTTCTCCATGCAGTGCCATGCCACCTTTTAGTCCTAGTGTAAGCATAAGTAAGATAGATAGGGTTTCGTAGGTTGCTTTAGGGACTTTTAAATCAGACTTTATCAACCCGGCAAGCAAACCGAGGGCAAAAAAGGCAATCACAATATCAGGCATGGTATAGGTTCTGTCTGTTATAAAGTATCGCGATTCTGCCTTGTTGTGTTAACAAAGGGAAATCTTTTCAGCGAAAAAATACTGCTATAGTAAACTTATCCATTTACGGCTGATCAGTCGTGTTGTACTTTGCGGGTTTATCATGTTTTTCTTCGCTGATCTATTAAGTGCAAATGGCGTATAGTATGCTTAAATGATAATGCAAAACATTAATAGCAGAGCATGATATGAAAAATGAAATTGATATTCACCGCGCGTTGAAAGTGTTTAACAAAGTCACGCAATATGGTGAGAAGCGGGCGCTTGAAGACGGTCATAATGGTCATGATTATTGGTTGTGTGGAATCAGTGCGCAAACGGATCATGATGGTTATACCATTACTTTAGCCGATGCTCAGGTTAGCTTGACAGTATTTTTTCACAATAAATATCAGTTCGATTACCCGACCAATGATGCTCTTGACAACTTTTTACTTCGTTTTAATGATGTTGAAAACTATCAAGCTTCATAATCTACTGCATAGACTCGCCTGTTAAGCGGTTCATTTCAGTGCTGCAGGCTTATTTACACCCATTGTTGCATTTCAATCAGGCGGCTATAAGTGCGTCTAAATTCAAATTGTAATGCCCCGTCGATATATAAATCTTCTAAGTTGCAGTCGCTATTGAGGATTAACATCACTTTTTGATCATACAATTCGTCCACTAAACTAATAAAGCGTCGAGTCGGATCGTCTTCACTGGCATACGCCAGTTGTCGTTCGCCTGTGGTGGTAGCTAATGCGCCATCTTCGGTGCCGCGAGCTTTAATCCAACTACGTACTTCACCGCCTAATGTAGGCACATTACTGAGCAATATATGGCTAAATCGGCTAGCTAATTCAATGTAATCCAATGCCGAACGTGGGCCTTGGCACAAAGCTGAAAATTCAAACCAAGCAAGTTGTCCATATTGAGCCTCAATGGCAATAGTGCGCTGACAAATATCAATTGAGTCAGGTGTATTTATTATGCTGACATTAGCTTGTGGGTATTGTTGACACAAAAGTGTAAACACCGCTTGAGGCGTTATTGCCGACGGCAATGTTAACCAGCGGGCTGATGTTGTAGGCGTTACGGCGCTAAAATGTAAGCGATGATCGATTTGACCGTCTAAGTGGATCGATTGGGTATATTGTAGGAGCAGATCGATTGTGGGTAAAAAACGATCGCGTTGTAAACCATTTTTATACAAGTCGATTATTGGTACATTTGAGGTTGCAACTAAGATGACGCCTGACTGAAATAATGTTTCAAATAATCGACCGAGTAAAATGGCATCACCGATATCAGCGACAAAAAACTCATCAAAACAAATAACAGAATATTTCTCCGCAATCTGCTTGCCTATGTGAGTTAATGGATCACGTATCCCCGAAGTTTGATTTAATTGCTGGTGGACCATGGCCATAAAACGGTGAAAGTGCAGGCGTAATACGGTTTTATCCGTTTTATGTTGTGAGCTATACATGCTCTGGTTGCACTGAATCTGATCGCACTGAATCTGATCGCACTGAATCTGGTCACACAAGCTTTGATAGAATAGGTCCATCAAAAAGGTTTTTCCTCGGCCTACATCGCCCCATAAATATAAGCCTCGGCTGTTTGTATTAACACAGAGACATTGTTGATAAAGCAAATCAAGCGCGAGTATTGCTTGCTGCTGTGCAGGATCATCAACAATATTTTGCTGAAGACGTTGTTGGTAAGCTTGTAATGGCGACATAGCACTTAGGGTAAATTGTTGATCTGGGTATTATACCATTAACGACTTACTTTATTATGAAGTGTATTTCCTTTAAGCTCTTGTGATAAAAATAACAATCTATCAACAAAGACGATTAACCCAGAGTAATAACTAAGAATAATAACCAAGAGTAATAATCCTAACAAGGACCCAAAATGAATAATAAAAATAAGGGCATGACCTATATTGGTGTCGATATGGCGTTGGAAGGTGATATGCATATTCAAGGTCCAGCAATAATCGCGGGCCAAACTAAGGGTAAAATCAGTTCAACCGATCAAATAAAAATAGAACCTAGTGGTGTGGTTGAAGGTGAGGTTTTTTGTCAAGAGCTGCGAGTGTCTGGCTTATTCAAAGGCAAGTTACATTGTAATAAACTCATAATTGTCAGTTCGGGTATTGTCGAGGGTGAAGTATCCAGCCATCAAATGGAAATTTATGATGGCGGTCAATTTATCGGCATGCGCACTAAAGGGCCTGAATCGTCTGGGTTACCCCAGGTTGATAACGAACGTTTTTCCGAACTCAATCAAACTCCTTCAATGCCGGATAAGAAAACGCCAATTTCTATGGGTAAGCTTAGTTTGGTTGCTGTGGCCGCAATCGTGATTATTACCGCTATGGTTATGCAACCGACAATTAGCTCCATGCTAAATCGCGGTCAAGCACCGTCAGCTGATAGTAATCAAGCAAATGCTCAGCAATACCCACAATCAGCATTAAATATAACAGAAGAAAATGCTGCCGCGCTTCTACAAGAAATGGATCAACAGACTTCATTTGCCGAGCAAACCGAAGAGTTAATTAATGCCGGTCAAAGTGACATTAATGTGGCGATGGAAGATTTACATGCATTAGCACAAACCAGTGAAGCGCTGGGTGATAGTCAGAATGTGAGTGAAAGTGATAATGTTGATCAGAATGGGTCGACGATAAGTACACCTGATAAGTAACTTCATTTCTTATCCTGAGTAGGGAGTAACTATCAAGCTGATATAAAAAATGGCTTTGTTAATCACAGTGTTTACTGAATTAACAAAGCCATTTTGTTATGTTTGCAGAAATCCAAACATTTTATGCTTATCGGTTAATGCCTAAGGATTAATCCGAGCTGGCATTCCAGTACGTTGCTCAAGTAATCGTTTTAATGTAAATGAGTCAGTGTCTGGGTGAGCAACAAAGCGAGTCATGGCTTTATCGAATGATAGTGCTACTGGTTCTAACGAATCAAATTCAGCTTGAGTTCGTGACAGTGGCTCATGAACTTCTAAATAGCGGTTACCATCAGGTTCTTCAGTGGCTTTAATCGGTTGGTTAATAAACTCAACACGTGTGCCAACTGGTACGCTATTATATAAATGTTCAATGTCTTCATCGCGTAAACGAACACAGCCAGAACTTACCCGTAAACCAATACCAAACGTGGCGTTAGTACCGTGAACCGCATACAAGTTACCGACATAAAGGGCGAATAACCCCATTGGGTTGTCAGCGCCTGCTGGCCATACAGCTGGTAATGTTATCCCTTTAGCCGCGTATGATTTACGAATATTAACCGTAGGTGTCCAAGTTGGATTAGCGCGTTTACGTTGTACTGTTGTTACCCAATTTTCAGGGGTATCTTTACCAATTTGACCAATACCAATAGGCAATACTTCGACGGTATTTTTACCCTTCGGATAATAATACAAACGCATCTCGGCAGAGTTAATGACCACACCTTCTCTTTTAGCGTTAGGTAGAATTAGCTGATGCGGGATCAGTAATGTGCTACCCGGTTTAGGTAAGAATGGGTCAACACCTGGATTAGCTTCTAATAAATTAGTCAACCCTAGCTGAAATTGTGAAGCAATTTGCTCTAAGGTTAGTTTCCCCTCAGGAACAACATAATATTGATTTTCACCTACTAAATTACTGCCTTCAGCCGGTAGACGATATTCAACAGCAGCACTCGAAAAACTTAATACAATGGCAGTCGCTGCAATTAAAGTAGAACGTAACGAATTTATCATAAGGGTTATATCATTCCAAAACAGACGTTATATTAGTCAGACTACAATATTTTGCCAAGTTTGACTATTTAGTACAAATAATTAGTACAGGTCATTTGTACAGATGGTTAGGGCGCATCGTTACTTATTACGGCTAATATTTCAACTGAAATTTTTTACTTTTTTTATTTTAATCCTAAGCGTTTAGCCAGCCTGTGTAAGTTACCTGAATCTATTTGCAATTGGCGTGCGGTTGCAGCCCAATTACTCCCTTGCTGAGTATATATTTGCTGGATAAATTGATTTTGAAACTGATCTGTTGCATCTCGTAAGCTTGTTTGTGGTAAAGATGTTGCCGACTGTTTAAGCGTCAGGTTTTTGTTTGAATGGATAGCATCAGGCGATGACTGTGCAAATTCAAAATGGCTGTTGTTAATGATGCATAAACCATCTTTTTGGCTTTGTGATTTAGCTAAAACAGCGGCTCGATGAATGGAATGCTCAAGTTCACGTATGTTGCCAGGCCAGTCATATTGCTCCAGTAATTGCAATGATGAAGGCTCTAATCTTAAATGGGCCAAGTGTAATTGCTGTCTATAGCGCTCGATAAAGTAGCCCGCTAATAAATGGATATCTTGTTGACGTTCTCTTAGTGGTGGAACCATAACCGGGAACACGCTTAAACGATGGTATAAATCTGCTCTAAATCGTCCGGCCAATACTTCGCTTTTTAGGTCTTTATTGGTTGCGGCAATAATACGAACATCGACTTTTAAGCTACGATCATCACCGACCTTTTGCACGTCGCCAAATTGCAGTACTCGCAGAAGTTTTGCTTGTAAGTTAAGAGGTAGTTCACCAATTTCATCTAAAAATAATGTGCCTTTATCGGCTACTTGAAATTTGCCGCTACGATGGCTAATAGCGCCAGTAAACGCGCCTTTTACATGACCAAAGAGTTCGCTTTCGGCAACGGATTCAGCAAGTGCAGCACAGTTTAAATACTCCAGTGGTTTATTGGCTCGTGCTGATTGTTGATGGATCTGCTTGGCTATCAGTTCTTTACCGGTACCCGTTTCTCCTAAAATCAACACGTTGAGTTCAGTTTCTGCCACCACATTCACTTCATTAAGCAGCGATAATAGATTATCGGCCTGACCAATTATTTCGGTTTCTGTTTCTGTGTCTAATAGCCTAGAGGGTTGGGTATGGGGGATGGTAAACGTTGACGCTTGTTTTTCAAGTTTATCAATCAGCAATGCGTTGTTTAATGAAGCCGCTGCAATTGCGCTAAAGCTGCGCAGTTCATTATTACTGAATTGATCAAACTTATTGGGATCTAATGCATCAATAGTTAATGCGCCAATGAGTTGCTCGTTAGCGAATAATGGTAAACCGATGCAGGCATGCACTTTTAAGTCACCATCTACATTGGGGATTAAGCCATCGTAAGGGTCGGGTAATTCGCTATTGGAAGGGAAACGGACAATATCACCCGCTCGGGCAATGGTTTCAAGTCGCGGATGCTCACTTAAAATAAAGCGCCGTCCTAATACATCCGCACTCAGTCCATCAATCGCTAATGGCTTGAATTGATGCCCTTGGAACGATAACAGTGCAGCAGCATCACAATCGAGGGTTTCTCTTACTGTGGTTAATAAACGAGAGAATCGATCACGTTTAGATAAATTGGACGTGATATCAAGTGCGATACGGGTTAAGTCAGCTTGTCTCAATGCCATGCTAAACTCCAGAAAGGAACATAATAAGTGTCATTATGACAAGTGTGAATATAACAACAAGGGTAAAGCCCAAATTGTTGAAACTAAAGGGGCCACAAAGGCCCCTGATGATGGTTATCAAAGCGTGTTTATTAATGCATACTTAGTTAATCGTTAATGGACTAGCTTGTTTCGCTTTAACGCCTTTGCTAGCAATGGCTTTCTTGATGATGTCAAATAAGAACGCCGCCATCAATAATCCACCAATACTGAAGATAATGTCACCAAACATTCGTGTCCATACAAGGCTTTCCACTAAATCGCTGTGGATCACAGCGGGTGAACGAGCATACCAATAGCCGTGGTCAATGACCGCAAAGAACTGCACAATTCCGACAGGCAATAATGACATAAACAGCATTGCTGCTAAGCCGATATTTAATGTCCAGAATGCCCCTTTAAGGTATTTTTGGTTCCATTGCATATCGCCTGTTAATCCGCGTAAACAGAATAGCATTAGCCCTATACCTAACATACCGTACACGCCCATAAATGCACCATGAGAATGTGTCGCAGTAGTATTTAAACCTTGGATAAAATAAAGCGATATTGGTGGATTAATTAAGAAACCTAATACACCGGCACCAATTAAGTTCCAAAATGAGGTGGCGACAAAGAACATAATGACCCAGTGATAACGTTCCATCCAAGGGCTCGCTTTACGTAAACGATAGGTTCCCACAGCTTCAAAACCAATTAATGCTAACGGCACCACTTCAAGTGCCGAGAATATGGCTCCCCAAGCAATGACTGAGGTTTGGGTACCGGTAAAGTATAAATGATGTAAGGTGCCGATTAAGCCGCCAGTTAAAAACACCACTGTTGTGAATAATACCGCACCGTTGGCACTGCGTGCACGGATAAGGCCTAAGCGAACTAACATTAATGCGATAACGGCTGTTGCAAATGTTTCAAAGAAGCCTTCTACCCATAAGTGGACCACCCACCAACGCCAGTATTCAGCGATGGCAAGGTTTGAGTGTTTGCCCATAAACAGGCCGGCACCATAAAACAAACCGATGGCGACACAAGAGGCGTATAGAATCCAAATTGCCGGCAGTATGTCGCTGTCAACTTTTAATGCAGGGCGCATAGCTGCAGTGATTAACACGGTCCAAATTAATAAGCCCACAAACAATAATATTTGCCATACGCGTCCTAAATCAATGTACTCATATCCTTGATGTCCGAATAAATAGTTCATGTCTAGGTCAAAGTATTGTTGTACGCCAATCCATTCACCAGCCATAGATCCCAATACGATAACGACCAACGCGACCCAAAGAACGTTTACCCCTAAGCGTTGATACTTCGGCTCGTATCCTGATAGTGCAGGGGCAATATATAGCCCTGTGCCTAACCATGCAGTGGCAATCCAAAATACTGCGAGTTGAGTATGCCAAGTACGGGTAACAGAATAAGGCAGAATTTCAGATATTGGGAAACCATAAAATTCTTGGCCTTCAACTGCGTAATGCGCGGTAATTCCGCCAACTAATATTTGCAGTAAAAACAGTCCAATAGCAGTAACAAAATACTTTCCGACGGCTTTTTGCGATGGAGTAGGTTTAGTAAAAAATAATGGATCACCTTTGGCTGGTTCTGGCAATGGTTCCTCTTTGCAGGTGGCGTGATGCCAAGCCAGCATGCCAATACCAAGAAGCAATGTCACTAAGCTTAGTACTGACCAAACAATGTTGTCTGAAGTGGGGACGTTGCCAATTTGTGGATCGTATGGCCAGTTATTGGTATAAGTATAATCATAACCAGGGCGCTCAGTTACCGCAGCCCACGCTCCCCAAAAGAGGAAGGCATTTAACAATTCACGATGTTCAGCATCAGTGATAGTGCCTTCTTTCATGGCATATTGTTCACGTAATGAACTTAATGCAGGATCATCACCAAATAACGATAAATAGTGCTTAGTCACTTCATTAATTGCCGCAATTCGGGTATTTGACAGCGCGACGTGAGTTTCACCCCCAGTACCTTTGATCACTGTGTTATGGCGAATATCATCTCTTAAGCCTTTTTCTAAACCGGCTTGCTGTTCTGAATCGAGTTCAGTGAAATCGCGGTTATAGCGCTCGTTTGCGGTGATAGACAACCAAGCTTGGGCTTCACGATGTAACCAATCTGCAGTCCAATCTGGTGCCACATAAGAACCATGGCCCCAAATTGATCCTAACTGATGCCCGCCCATTGAACGCCATACAAGTTGGCCTTGCTCAATATCATTTTTGGTAAATATGGGTTGGCCACTGGTGTCAGTGAAAGCCGTTGGAATCGGCGGTTTTTCTCGATATATGCCGCTGCCTAAACTGAGTAATACCGTGAAGGAAGCCACTAGCACGATTAGCAGTGCAATGCCGGTGAGTTTATTTTTGCTCATAAGTCCTCTTAGCGCAAAGTCATTTTGATACAGATGACCAGAGCATTACACAAGTCGTGCCAACTTTTTATTGTTATTAAGTTACTGTTATTAATGAATTTTGTTTTTACCTGTCGTTAATATGCTGTCAAAGTGACATATTTAATGAGTGTCAAAAAGACTGTTAATGTCAAAGTGACACTTTGTTTTGGTGATACTGATCATCTTTGTCTAAATAACACTCATTTTCTCTTTTCCAGGTAATGTCATGTGACTAAAGGCCTAATCTTTCTTGTTCGTGTAATCAACGCTAGTCATTTTTAGTCACAGTTATCAATAAATTAGTTTCAACGCTATAGAGGTTTTATGGATTAATTAACATCAGTCATTTACTTAGCATGCTAAGTTGTTATAATGCTTAGCACGCTAACTAAATGGCAATTTATTATGTATAAAGAATTAGAGCGATTAAAAGAACTTTCACTTGCTGAGCACTTAGGGCGATTACATCGTTTATGGCGCACCGCTGCAGACGCGGAGCTCGTACCATTAGGGTTAACTCACCCTCGCTGGACTGCGCTGTGGAAGTTACTGCGCTTGGGCGATAACGTGAGCCAAAAGGTGCTTGCCGATGCTTTAGAGATAGAATTGCCCTCTTTAATGCGCACTTTGAGCCAGTTAGAACAGCAAGGATATATACAGCGCCGCTGCTGCGAGAACGATAAGCGAGCACGAATAGTCAGCTTAACTCCTGAAGGCATCGACATGCTTAAGCAGATGGAAAGCCGCATTATGTTGGTTCGTCGCGATTTACTTGCAGGTATTAGCAGCCAAGAATTAAGTGAATTTGAACGTGTCATTAGTCTTATTAGTGATAATGCTCTTGCTGCGCTGCATAAGAACACTGAACAAGACAACAAAATTCCTGAATGAGAAATAACATGACCCCAGATCAACAATTTGCTCGACTCGTTAAAATCGCTATTTTTATGTTTGTAATGGTGTTTGGTTACTTTATGTTTGCCGATGCAGTAATGCCTATGACGCCGCAAGCCATGGCCACACGAATGGTCACTAAAGTGACGCCACAAGTCAGTGGTAAAATTGCATCTATTGCCGTCGAAAATAACCAACTTGTGGCTAAAGGTGATGTGTTATTTAGCATCGACTCAGCCCCTTACGAGTTAGCGGCTGAGCAAGCTACATTGGCGTTAGAGCAAGCAAAACAAGATAACGCTGAACTTGATGCATCGATACTAGCAGCCAAAGCAGATGTTCAGGCAAATCAAAGTAGTGCACAGCAGAGAAATAGTGAAGCAAAACGCCTTGATGCTCTGTATGCCTCCCGAGGTGTATCGCAGCAGTTAACTGATCAAGCTCAAAGTGAGGCCGTCACGGCGCAGGCCAATTTACTTGCCGCTAAAGCTCGCTTAACTAAGCTAGTGGTAAGTCGTGGACGCAATGGCGAAGATAATTTAAAAGTCCGTCAAGCTCAAAATCGTTTAGCTCAAGCAGAATTAAACCTGTCATACACTCAAATTCGCGCAGACCAAAATGGCGTGGTGACTAACTTACAGTTAGAAGTCGGCAGCTTTGCCACTGTTGGACAGCCGCTATTAGCTGTAGTGTCAGAAAACGTCGATATTATTGCTGATTTTAGAGAAAAAAGTTTACGCGGTATTGAGCCACAATCAACTGCGCTTATTGCATTTGATGGTCAACCTGGACGTTTATATCATGCCAAAGTTAGTACCGTAGATGCCGGTGTGAGTGCCGGGCAATTTGATGCCAATGGCCGTTTAGCTGATCCGCAAGAATCGGTACGTTGGGTACGTGATGCTCAACGCTTACGATTACACCTTGAACTTGACCACCAAGGCGTTAATGCATTACCCGCTGGAGCACGTGCAACGGTGCAATTAGTACCTAATAGCGGTTTACTTGGCTTTCTAGCCAAGGTTCAAATTAAGGTTATCAGCACGCTGCATTATATCTATTAACGCCGCAGTTAAGCCCAATATTGATTGTTAATACTCATTACACCAATTCACACTCAAGGCAATGCTGCAGGTTAATTTATTTGCGTGCAGTATCTTGTATCAATGTCGTAGGTTGTTCATATGTTATTACGCCATAGTCCTTTGACTCAAAACGATTTACGCCAATGTTTACGCATTGCAACAGGCGCCACGCTAGGGTTTGCGATATGCAAGTTTTTCGATCTCAGTTATGGTGTGTTTTTTACCGTCACTCCAATGTTGTTACTGGGTTTAGTCCCTGTGATGAATGCACATGCGATGAGGCAATTATTGGCATCATCTGTAATGTCTGGGATTGAAGTGGGTATTTTAGGCGGTTTATTTGGCTCTCACGCTGGGGTGATATTACCTATCGTGTTTGTGCTATTTTTGTATCGTTTTGCGGCAATGTCACGCGGTAGTTTGTTTTTATTTGGCGCTAACGGGGTTATCAGCTTAAGCATTATGCTGCACTTTGCCAGTTATCCGAGTGTCGATATTAATAATCTCATTTTCAGTAATTTTTGGGCGACAGCGGCCTCTGTTGTAATCGCTTATGCTATGACGGCTTTATGGCCCGATGTTGAACCAAGAGCGCCAGTTGCTGCCGTGGTTAAAGTGCCTAACCGCATGCGACACGAAGCGTTACTCGGTGCATCTATTGCAACTGCATCATTTGTGGTTTTTCAGGTATTTAACTTACGTGATTCTATGTCTGCTCAAGCCACCACCTTGTTATTGTTATTCCCAATGCATTGGAATGGTGCACTCGGTTATGCCCGCAAACGAGCTATCGGTACCTTGTTTGGCGTGACTTTCGGCTTGGTTGGACAAGGGTTACTCTATGATTGGTCTGGATTATTGATTTTTGTGATACCACTATTGTGGATAGGCTTAATGTTGTTTAGCCAAGTACACGTGAGAGAAGCGAGTGGCTCTGGAGTGGGATTCGGTGCTATGACCACCTTAGGGATATTATTCGGTCAATACTTAACCCCAGATAATGACTTAGTTTTTAGTGCTTTGTACCGAATAAGCAGCATATTAGTCGCTATCGTGGCAACATTATTACTGTGTTATGTGGTGCATCGGATATTGAATCGATTTGAAGCTACTCGATTTGGTTGAACATTGGTGTGTGCGGTAAATAAATCTCATTGGAGTATATGAGTTTACTAATATTCGTCAGTTGTGGATTGATTTTAATGGCAGTAGGGAAGTGGCTATTGTTAGAGTATTAGATTACTTTTGAAGAATAATTAGGTAATCGATTGATAATATTAGATATAACGTACGGTTAGTTTTATAGACATAATTACTATAGACATTTTGCATATAAATGCTAATAGTAATGAATCGTATATAAAAAGGACTTAACATGATGAAACAAAATGCTATTATTTTGAGCTTAATATTAAGCTTTCTCGCTTTCGCTCCATTTAAAAGCCAAGCAAACCAATTGCCTGAGTGTAACACGTCTGAATGTATTGAATACTTTAAAGCCTATCGCATTTTAACGAAACGAGGCCACTCCTCAGCAATGGCCATGTTAGCTGAATTCTATTACACCGGTTATGGCACCGATAAAGATTTAGACATGGCGTTAAAATGGTACCGACGTGCAGGTAAATATGGTGTACTGGATGCAAAATATAAAGCGGGTGTCTTGTATTTACAAGATACTCCTCTGAAAGATGTCGACGAAGGTGTTGAGTTTTTACAGTTCGCATCAAAGATGGGCCACTCTCAGTCATCGTATTTATTGGGTAAAATGTATTTAGGTGGTGGCATGGTAGAACAAGATTTGGCACTTGCAGATCAATACCTTGCTATAGCTTATGAAGAAAATAATTTTGCAGCCAGAAATTATGGGCAAATACTTTACCTACATGAATCAACTAAAGATTTACCGCTGAGCAAACTTTACGCTTTAATTTCAAAAGATGTTGTCACGTTAATCCCTGAGAAAACTGTTTCAAACCAGCAAACTGCAGCGATCAATTTTCCTCAAGGTGAAATGGAAACCATTGACGTACAAATGGATACATTTGAAGACATGTTTGGCTCGCATATTACCCAATTGAACCACATGATCCCTGACACTTCAAAAGGCACTGGATCCAATATAGCGGGACAAACATGTGCAAAAATGTGGGGATGTAGTAGTGAAGGTGATGGCCAACGTATTCAGGATGTCATGTTATCTGATTGGGGTTTAGAAACCCTTCAATTTAGGATCGAAGGTTCAATATTTATCATAAAATAATAGCCGAGTTAAATAGAATAATGGGTTTCAATGACAAACTGGTTATTTTTGTTGCAAGGCTAATAACGAAGTTATAGTCAGTTGTTGTAGTCAATACAATAGTAAACAGATAATAAGCGGTTTGATAACCGTTTATTATCTTGAAACTCGTTAGCTAAGGTTATGCTAATGCTAGTATAAAAAAGTGACTCATTGTATTTAAACAAGAGTCACTTTTTTTATTATCAAACGGCATAATAAATGTGTTTTGCAGTAGATTATTGCCAACCAATTTTCCACTGTTGCGGATCCTTAAGAACGCGCCAATTAATAGAGAATTCTTCTGCATTCATTTCTGCACGGATAAGACATTCAACCACGTTTTGTTGCTCGTCATACTCAACTTTAGTCACTGTAAAATGCTTCAATTTTTGAACCACGTTAACTTTGGTCCATTTACTATTCAGTAATTTTTTAGGGTGAATTTGATTCATATTCATGTGGTAGTTCTTATTTATTATTAACGTTAGTACTGGCGTTAATCGCTCGGTGAGTTATTGATTAATAATTGCTGGAGTTGACTCAACTCTTCGATAACAATATCGGCTAAATGTTGATAATCGCGTTCGATGCCATGATTAATTAAACAGGCTATCATTCCCGCGTTATTAGCCGCTTGAATATCGTATAAGTAATCACCAACATAGATAATATGCTGTGGATGTATTTGCCATTGTGTTGCAATGGCCAGTAACGCATCGGGTGCCGGCTTTGCAGGGAAGTGCTCTCGGGTTAACACATGGTCTATGGCGATATTATTTTGTGTTACCTTCATGGCACTGGCTGCAAGGCTATTACGAGTCACTATGGCTGTGGGTAATTTGGCCGCTTCAATAGCGTTAATCAGTTCGGTCATGCCTTTGATTGGTTTGGCACTCATAGCATCTTGATATTCATGCTCAAGAATAATTTTGTTTGCGTTGGCTTGAGTGGCTTTGCAACTTAACTCGTCGACGTATTTAAGAAGGTCTACGCCATTAGGGCAACCAATTTGTTGGCGAATTAAGTCAAAATCTAAACTGGACTCAACTAAGGTGCCGTCTAAATCAAAAATAATGCCTTTTATGTGTATTGGTAAATTCAATGAATACCCTTATGTATTAACATATTTATCGGTCAAACTGTATTGAGTGTAACTCAATTATAAATGGACCTTGTTGTTTTTGTGCCACGAGAAAACCAACACGATCAATATCTTCAAAGTTTAATGTAGGGGCATTCGTGACCGTTCGCCCTCTAAAGCTGACAGTAAAATCTGCCGGGGTAAAAGTATGTTGAGTGAGTGTATCAGCTTGAGTATTAACGTTAGCCACATAGGCTTCACCATAAGATAAATTCGGTGTTTTTAGACGGATTTGATATATTTTCCCGTCACCTTTGGCCGTGATAGTGAGTAATGATGCATCGGCAATTTGATGGATAAAGCTGGATTCTGTCGATGCAAATCCGCCATTATTTGCCAAGGAAACCTGTCCAGAGAATAATAACGCTTGTTGCTCATTAAGCTTCATTTGGCTTTGCGAAATACCGCCCATCACAGTGTCATTATTGATGTTCCACGCTGTGAAGTGGCTTGGGTCAGTAAAGTGAAATAGCATGTTGTCCTCACTGGCACTCCAGACGGGTTGGCCAATTAATAATAAAACCCCAACGGCAGTAGCAATGCCTATTTGTATTGTTTGGCAGACATGCCGATTATTTGCATTGAGTGATCCCATCATATACTCCTATTCATTTTAGTTCGATAAGCACATGTGCTATAGAAACAATGCCGTAAAAAAATGGCTTATCAGGGTGAGGGATAAGCCATAAAGGGTCTTACGGAGGATGATTGTCTTAGAACATCGGGTGTTACTTTATCGGATCAGCTATATCGGGGGATAGTCAATCAGATATCACTTAACGTCTAACTATTATTCATTACGCGTATTTGTGAATGTAGGTTCAGTTTTTTTTAGGTTATTTTGTTTATGTTGCATTATTCCTGGTTGAGGGGAGTTAAATTCGACAAATAACAATGTTGTCAGTACCCTTAATATAAGTTTTACAGAGAGCAAAATATTTTGGACGTAAACGATGTATCAACCGCTCCATCACCCGAGCTTACATTTAGTGTCGTAAGCATTAATTTATTTAACTTTATTGAACCGCCTCACGCCTACTACGACTTTGAAAACATCTATAGTGATAAGCAATGGCAAAAAAAATGTGCATGGTTAGGTGAGTTTATTAACCACAATCAACCTGACATTATTGCTTTTCAGGAAGTGTTTAGTCCTGATGCCTTAGCTAAGTTGACTGAGTCGTTGGGTTATGAATATTTTGTGGCGCTAGATTTACCCGAGGTAGTAAGTGATTATGTGTACCGCAGCCCTGTGGTCGCGATAGCATCAAAGTATCCTATTATTGATTCAGCTAATGTCAGCCCAGATCCGCAATGGGTTAGCCAGTTAGGTTTAGCGGAGTCATTTAGTTTTAGCCGTAAACCGTTACGGGCTACGATACAGTTACCAGTATTTGGTCCATGTGATTGTTATGTCATTCACCTTAAGTCTAAACGCAGTGGCGTGAGTCGTGACGATATCAGTGAAAGTGGCTTACATGGCGGTGCTGATTTTGTTGCACGGCAAGTGCTTGGGCGTTGGGCATCCAGTTTACAGCGCGGCAGTGAATCAGCTCTATTGTGCCATCAAATGCTGATGAGACGACAGCAAACTCAGCAGCCCTTTATGCTGATGGGTGACTTTAATGACACCATGGGCAGTGAACTCTTAGCGGCATTTAATAATCAATTACGAGTGTATCGCAGTGATATTGAAGACCCTGGGCTGGCTAAACTAGGTGAAACCTCATTAATGGCAGAGTTACAGCAAAGCAGTTTGTTTGACAGCTATGAGCTGTTTATCGCCGCGACTAAGTGTAACGCAACATTGGCCCTGGATGAATTTGAGTCAAGCTCACTAGTGGATGAGCAACCGCATCCTGCTAGGCAGCCGACACATTACTATGGCAACAGTGGCTCAGTACTTGATTACATATTAGTCTCAAGTGAGTTTAATCCGACTCAGCAGCAAAACCTCGCTCATATAATTGATTATAAAACGTTTGATCGTCATCTAGTTCGGCCTGACTATGAACGCGACAGCGACAGTACCGATCATGCACCAGTGATGATGAGCTTTTGCGTGCGCACTTAGTGAGTGGCAATGATGATGTTTATAGATGGACTATTGAAAGTGATCGCCACATAACTTGCTAAGTGTCGGCTCCATTTGGTCAAGATAATAAAAAGCGCTGATAAATATCAGCGCTTTTTTAGATTTAACGTAATTGATTTACCGTTGTAATGGGTAAGCTTACTGTAATGTTTGTTTGATTTTTACGCAGCGTTGTTCTTGTTGACGGGTTTCGAGTAGGGCGCGTCTCACCAATGGTGATAAACCCGTTTGTGTATCTAAAACGTGGCTAATAGCATCTATGTTTGTTGCACTACAATCGGTCGGAATTAATTGCGCCGCAAAACTGCGCATAAATACCGGACCTTTATCGTCCATTAGCGGCAAGTTGGCAAAGCGTTGTTCTGCCGTTGCGGCACTTAACAGTTTTTGTTCAGCCGGATAAATATTGTACATTGCGACGCGAATTTTTGAGAACGCCATGCTGTCATTGTTTTCAATGGTATTTAACCACTGACGCTTAAGCGATGACTGTGGGCGGATAACCTCGGCTGCAATCGCGGCTTTTTCACCAGAGTCAGATTGATCAAGGTGTTTTTCTTGGGCGAGTAGCGCCTGAGCATCACCGTAATCATAACGGTTTAATTGGCGGATCATCGCCCAGCGTAAATCTTGATCTATGCTTAACCCTTTAATATGGCTCTTACTTTGCAGTAATGATTGGATATGTTTTAACGCATCGCCATGGCTAGATAAACTAATATAAGCATCGAACCAACGGCGTTGAAAATCACTATTCCGGTAGCTTTCCATACTCATCCGCAGGCTCATTTGGCTAAGTGCCTTAGATATTTTACTGTTGTAAGCCGCATTAGCTGGCGCCATTAAATCAAGATAGTTCTTAGCACGCTGCAGATTACCAAGTACTTGGCCTAGAATGGTGTAGTCTTTTTCGAGTGGCGCATTAATTAACGCGATATTTAAAAACTGATCCAATGATGTATTACCATCAATCACACTGTCCCACATGCTTTGCCACAGCATAGAGCGTAATAGCGGATCGGTTACTTGACCTAGAGACTGTTTGGCGGTGTTAAATGAGCTAGAGTCTAGCGTTACTTTCACAAATCCCCAGTCATCATAGTTTGGGTACACTAAATCAGGACAAACCTCGCCAATTAACTGATCAACTTCGGTATAAGCGCCTTTGTATGTCACTGCAATCACTTGTTGTTTTTCTAGGCCATATCGAGTTTTGTTGAACAACCCTAGTTGTACTCGTTGTTCACGTAGCGTTGGATGTTGTTCATCATCAGATGTTTGCACTAACCCAAACGAGTCAATTTGACCTCGCTGACAAGTGTACTGAGCTTTGATGGTATTTACACCCGCCGCGTACAACCATTCTTTAGTCCACAAAGACAAATCACGACCACTGGCCTTGGCTAGACTGTTGATAAAGTCATTAAGCTCAGCATTTTGATAACTGTATTGTTGTAAATATTGGCTCACTCCACGGCGGAAGGTTTCTTCACCGAGTAAATGACGTAATTGCTTGATGGTCGATGCGCCTTTTTGATAAGTAATGGCGTCGATATTATCAAAGGCATTTTGGCTGGTGGCCACGGGCACTTCAATTGGGTGAGTCGTGACTAAACTATCTTGATGGTAAGCAGCTTGTTTACCAGAGGCATAAAAAGTGCGCCATGCATGACTAAATTCAGTGGCTTCACTGGTAGCAAGGGTGCCCATAAATGAGGCAAAGCTTTCATTTAACCATAAGCCATTCCACCACTTCATGGTGACTAAGTCGCCAAACCATTGGTGCGCCATTTCGTGCATGATAACGCCTGCTAAACGTTCTTTTTGTTCGGCAGTCATCTTGGCATTAAATAAGAAACGGTCTTCAGAAAAAGTGATCGCTCCTGCGTTTTCCATTGCGCCATAAAGAAAGTCAGGCACTAATACTTGGTCGTATTTTTTAAACGGATAAGCAATACCAAAGTAGCTATCAAAAAAGTCTAAACCTTGCTTGGTATAAGTGAACCAATCTTGAGGGGTAACTTGGTTGGCCACAGACTGACGCGAAAATAAACGCATCGGATAACGGCCTGAATTATCTTCCCAAACATGGTACGGACCTGCGTGCATAGAAAAGTTATATGGGCTTAATTTTGGGGTAGCAGGGAAGGTCCATAAGTTAGTATCGCCTTGGTCAACCACATTGGTTTCACGCATGGCACTGATCACTTGCCAATCTTTGGGTGCATGGACGTTAATCTGATAACTGGCTTTAAGATCCGGTTGATCAAATACTGCAAACATTTGCTGGGCGGCTGCAGGTTCAAAATGTGAATACAAATAAACTTTACTGTCTACTGGGTCGACAAAACGATGTAAGCCTTCGCCATTGGTACTGTGTTCTCGAGTAAATTCAACTTCTACAGTGTTGTGACCATCAACTAATAGACTTTGATTTAACACAATATAAGCGCCATTGTAATTAGGATATACCTTGGTTCCGTTAACAATAAATTGCTTAATATTGGCTTTGTTAAGATCAAGCGTCAGTGATTTTGGCACGCTGCTTAAGTCAAAGTGAACAATCGATTTTGCACTGAATTGGCTGTGCTCACTTAAAAAGAAAGTTAGCTCATATTGTGCATTTGATACCACGTTGGATCTTGCTTGTGCTTGTACTTGGCTTATGTAGGCAGAGCCATCCCGTTGCAAGGATGATGTTGAAAGTGAGCTGCTGCAGCTGACAAGGCTAGCACAACATAATGCGATGAGACTGGTTTTGATGACCCGAGGACTAAACAATTTCACGTTAGTGTTCCTAACTTTTTATTTGATGTATGAAAAAGCCGACAACAATGTCGGCTTTAGTGCTATGAGTAGTGATTTATAAGCCTAAAAAAGACTTTGATTTCATTTTACGGATTTCTTTTTCATCTGACCATTCAATTAAGCCAGTTTCAAGATCCATTAACCGCATGGTCATTTTGTAGTAAACATCTTTGGTGCTGCCATCTTGTTTAACGATGCTTGATAAGTTGCCATAAAGCATATATTGCGCGCCAATTTGACGGCCAAATTTAATTGCCGTAGATGGGTCTACCATGCCAGCATTGTTTTGATAATCAAGTTGTTTGCGTACAGTATCAACCTTAGTCATATCAATAAAACGGAACTTACCAGAGCGTAATAGTTTATTGCTAATGGTGTCGGTCACTGATTCTGTATCGATATGTTCAGAAGTTTTATTTTTAATTTTATCCACAAATACAATCGGGCGGTTGCTCTGTGTCATTACCACAACAGGTGGGAATGCCATCATGCTGTCGACCATTTTTGCTGCGATGACTTGCAGATCAGTTGAACCGAAGTTTTCGTTAACGGTTTCGACTTCCGTCGCGTCACCATACTCTACTTTAGATTGACAGGCGCTCAGCCCCATTACTGCAGCTAATACAAATATCAGTTTCAAATTTTTCATAGTAAATTCCATTGGTGATGAGTGACAGTTGATAAGCAATTATCGTCTATCAGATGATTATCGAATAAAAACGGGTACGATTTCCAGTCTCTATTGCCCAAATTAATGTTGTACGGTTTGGTTTTACGTCAATATTTACATTTTGGCTGCTATTTAAGCGAACATTATAGCTGCCGGCATCGATAAATTGTCGAGCAATTTGAGCCTGACGTGGCAGGGTTAACCAACTTCTACGGTCGGCTTGCTCGGTGATAACATTAAATATTTGCATTATCATCGCAGCAGCATCAACTTGATTATTGGCTCGTTGACTACTGTTTTGTACACTGCGATTCATTTGGTATTTAGCATAAACTCTTGCGGCTTGTCGAAACAACGCAGCGGGTAAATCTTCTTTTAAGGCATTAATGGCTAACGCATCAATGTTAGCAATAGTTTGTGCTGTGAGTGGCGCGTCTAACCCTTGGATTTGGCTGTTATTGACTAACTGACGTTGTGGTTGATAGGTCGCCAATGACGCGGATTGGATATTACCGTTAAGTGGAAAAGGTACCGTAATACTCTGTTTTTCTGGTACAAAATCACGTTCAATAATAAACACAACTTGGCCTTGGTCGGGTGTAGGCATTACCGCTTCTCCCCAGCGACGTTTAAATTCGTCGTATTGAGGCATCCCCAGTTGTTTAGCTAAACGAACTAAATCTTGCTGTAAATACACATTGTCTGGGGTAATTTGTGCTGCTTTGCGATAATCAATAAACGCATCATTAGGCTCGTTGGCGAGCTCGTGCAACAAGCCAGTAGTGTAATAGCTGTAAGCGTTTAGAAATGAACTGGTGACATTGCCGGCTTCTTTGCTTAATTGGGCTACTTGCGCGTCAATGGTGCCATTGGCCATGTCTTGCACTGATTTTTGTGATTTCTGATAGCGTGCTTGTTCCATACTTTGCAATTCATTACTGCGGCGAACTTCTACTAATGCCCCTTGAGCGTCGCCACTAAATAAATAATTAAGTGCCTGATATTGATGCAACATAATACGCTCATAACCCGGACCTCGATAAGGAATGGCATTATCGTTGAGTAAAAGACTGCTCGCCCCTGCACCTAATTTACTGGCACTCACGATGGCTTTATCATCAAAAACTTGATAATCGTCAATGGCTTGTTGGTAATAGGTTTTACTGCCGCTAAAGTCACCCGCAATTTGCATAATACGCCCAGACTCTTGGGCGTAAAGTAAGCCATCATTGCCGCTAATATTGTCGGCCAAATCAGTGATTTTTGCTGTTGGTGAATCGCTATTGAGTTGTTGCTTGTATGGCGCTATTTGCGATGGATAGTTAACAAATACACTATTAAAGGCACAACCGGATAGGCCAATAATGAGACTCAACCCAATACAGAATGTTCTTAACATTGTGGCACCAGTATCTGAGGTGTCATGAGGTTGACCCGTTCAAGTAAAGTAATACCCTGCAGGTGGTCATATTCATGTTGAAAAATACGCGCAACAAATCCCGTTAATGTTTGTTGATGTAACTGGCCATCAAGCGACTGATACTGAACTTCTATTTCGCTGTGTCGCGCAATAGATAGCCGCTGACCTGGAATGGATAAGCAACCTTCTACATCTGTTTCTGTTGCGGCAGATGCCGATAGAATCTGTGGGTTTATGACTACCGTTGGAGGCATTGATGGCGCATGGGGATAACGTTCGTTAGGATTTGACGCCATGATAAACATTGCTACGTTGCTGAACACTTGCGTTGCCGCAATACCGACGCCATTTGCATTTAGCATAGTGCTGAGCATGTTATCAGCTAAGGTATGTAATGCGTCGTCAAACACCGTCACTGGCTCAGCAATTTGAGTCAGTATCTGTTCGCCTGTGGTAGCAATGCTGAGTAGTGGCTTTAGCTGCATAGGTGACGGCTGTCCTTGTTATTCGCGTTAGATGACGACCTAGGTTAATCTTATTTATGGTTTAAATTGTTATGAGTAAGCAAGGTTATTACTTGCATAGTCTCATTCTATGGTACTGACCATTCACTCGATTTCAATACAGTCTATATCATATTTGCTGAATATCAGCTGACTATAAGCTGACTATAAGCTGACTATGATAGCAGTCAAAGTATCCTAAAATATCTTGTATGGTCGCAAGGCTTTAGTAATGTGGTGGTGGAGTCTCTTCGGCAGAAGACGCCATGTTACTAGGCTCAATAGAATGCAGTTTATTAACCATTAATAGCATTTGCTGTTGCTGTCTGGCAACTAATGCATTGAGTTTTATCACTTCTTGGTTTAACTCTTCAATGGAGATATCTTGAAATGATAATTTCATTTCAAGATCATCAATCTTTTGTAAAACGCTTTCCATGTCGACCTCTTATTACTGAATTATTACATTAGTTATTACTGCCAATATTCAACTAAACCTTGGCTGCTAATACTGACTATCGAGCCAGGTGCTATCATTGCGGCAGAGTATACTACAGCGCCTTTGTTTTGGGTGTTTTTACTCAATTGAACTTGCCAGCGAGAAAGTCGTTTACCTGAGTCTATTTGCCATAAAAAGATTTCTCTTGATGGCGTACCTGTGAGTAATTGCTGGTCATTATTAACAAAGCGAGCACTTGAAAAATTCATTTGGCGTCGATTAATATCGAGATGACTTATTGGTTTACCGGTATCCGACTGCCACAGGGTGGCATTACCAGTGATATCGCTTGCAAAGCTGAGAGTCGCTGAATCGTTAATCGCCACTTTAGTGATGCGGGATGTTAACTGCCATTGTTGTAATGGTTGACCCGTTTGGGCTTGCCAAAGTAATACTTTACCATCATTCCCGCCGCTTAATGCTGTATTGCCATCGGCACTAATAGACACGCTATTCACTTTTTCTTGATGGCCCAAAAATTGAATTAAGCGTGATTTTTCAGGTGACAATGACATCACAGAGCCATCGACTAAACCCACAAGGGTTTGCCCTGTATTAGCGATGGCGACACTTTGCGCATAAGAAGGCAAAGACCACCATCCGACAGATGAACCATCGGTTAATCGCCATATTGCAAGTGAGTGGCTGCTAATTGTTGCAGCATAAAGGCTATTTGCTGATATCGCAGTATCAATGACGTTACTGGTATTTTGTTGTTGGCCTTGGAGCCACTGGTAAGACAACGTTGAGTCAGTAAGATCCCATACCTGTACGCCATTATGAGCCGTGCTAACCAAGGCGATGGTTGCATCATTTGACAAACTTGCACTATAACTGGCATCAGTAGTGATGACCTTAACTTTCGTCGCTGTTGGTTGGCATGCAGATAATAGGCTTACTAAGACTAGAGTTGGCCAAAAAAACAGCATTGGAACGCGTATCATGAACTTGCTCCTTGAATTATTGTCCTAAACCTTGTCATATAAGGTTTACCCAATGGTATAACCGTTTTAACTAGTATAAAGTGGCAAGAGAACATGACCAATTAAACATCTCATTGATTGAATGTATTAAGGTTATTGTAACCACTATAGGATGCTGAGGAAGCTTTAATGAAATCTATTTACAAATTATCGTTAGTTGCATTAGCCGTTGTTGGCCTTACTGCGTGTAATCAGGAACAAGACGTTGCTCAAAAGAAAGTTGAATTGACAACTGACGTTCAAAAAGAAGCATATAGTGTTGGTGGTTCAATTGGTAAGTACATGTCTGGTCACATTAAAGAGCAAGAAGAATTAGGCTTTGCTGTTGACCGCGCTATGGTGATTAAAGGCTTTAGCGATGGCTTAGGCGAAGAAATGCAGTTAACTGAAGAAGAAATGCAGACTGTATTACAAAACCTAGATAAAAAACTAAACGACAAGCGCTTAGAGCAAGCTGAAACGTTAGCTGCTAAATCAATTGCAGATGGCAAAAAATTCTTAGAAGACAATAAAGCCAAAGAAGGCGTAACCACGACTGAGTCTGGTTTACAGTACGAAGTATTAGAGGCCGGTAGTGGTGAAAAGCCTGCTGCTGAAGATACTGTTGAAGTTCATTACCGTGGCACGTTAATTGATGGCACCGAATTTGACAGTTCATATGCTCGTGGTGAAACGGCTAAGTTCCCACTAAACCGTGTTATTCCTGGTTGGACTGAAGGCGTACAGTTAATGCCTGTAGGCGCTAAGTATAAGTTTGTTATCCCATCAGAATTAGCTTATGGCGAACGTGATACTGGCACTATTCCTGCTAACTCAACATTGGTTTTTGAAGTTGAATTAATGTCAGTAGAGAAAACACCTGCTGCAGTAGAAACTAAGTAATATCAACATTGTTTCAGTCGTTAAAAGACTGATAAATATAAATTAAAAAGGACGCTTCGGTGTCCTTTTTTGTTTACAGTTAAATTTGCTTAGAATGGCCTTGGATAAGTGATTAACTCCGTCGCTTTATATTGCTCAACGTTAGCGTATCTCGTTAGTCGTTTAACGTTAGGTAATACCAAGTTAACTCCGCTAATCATTACGTGCAAATTAGCCGCTCCTGACGAGTAGTTAACCCTCAGCAGATCAATGTCCATCATGTATATTAGAGACGGATTATAGCCATTTCAAACGGTAGAATAAGTACATTTGCAAACCTATCAGCGCAAACAATCCGCCACAGAATGCGGCAAAAGCCCAATTTGATTCAGCGCCAGGTATTCCGCCAATATTGACGCCCAATAAACCTGTTAAAAAACCTAATGGTAAAAATACCGCCGAAATCAATGATAAGAAATACAGTCTCTGATTCACTTGTTCTGACTGTTGTGATTGAAGCTCTTCCTGCGTAACGCTGGCTCGATCGCGTATTGCATCAAGATCTTCTATTACTCGAATAAGGGTTTCGTGTATTTCACGTAAGCGGACTTTATCATTGTCGTCAAATAGTTCGCTGGCTTCTTGTAGCATACGAGAAAATGCTTCTCGTTGGGGCGCGAGGTAGCGACGCAATACTACGGTTTGTCTGCGCAGCTCGGCAATGTCAGTACGTAAGGTTTTGTTTACTTGAGTGACAACGCGTTCTTCTAATTCATCGAGCTGCTCTTCCAGTTTGCCAATAAACTCCACTTTACGTTGCGTCAGACGCTCACAAATGGCCATGATAAACGCTGCACTATCAACCGGACCTTTGCCTTGTGTTATCGCATCGGCAACATCAATCACCGATTGTAACTGGCGCTCGCAGGTTGAGATGATCTTGTGCTCTTCAGCGTAGATCCGCACTGCGACCATGTCTTCTGGATCGGAGTTTGGGTTTAAATTAACTCCTCGTAACGCCAGTAAAATTCCTTTGTCGGAACTTAATACTCGTGGACGAGTATCAGTGGCCAACAGAGTATCCATCTCAACCCTCTGTAAGCCGGAGTTGAGGATCCATTTACGAGCTTTAGGTTCACGATATCGCAGATGTAACCACAACAGCCCATCAGCAGGCTGCCATTGTGCTATTTGTTCCGCGGTAAGTGACTGGCCAACATTGGGGCCGGTAAGCAATAAACTGTATATAAAACCATTATTCATTATTAGAGATTCCATGTGATCACTATCGCAATAATTTACGCTATTTTTTTATCTAGCCCAAGTTTAAAACCACCTTATAAAATGAAATCCTTTATTTATCGTGCATTTAACCATCAAGCGCAATATTTGCTGAACTAACGAGCAGCAGAGTGGCCGTTCATCGGTTAAAATAGAAAAAATGCTAATAAAAGAGTACTAGTATGGAATATCAATTTCGTCGAAATCGCCTAGAAGGCACGGTCTTTGCTGAATTTAGCATGGGTCATGAAGTGTTAGGCAGATGGTTTGCTGAAGAGCTTGGTGACGACAAGAGCAAAGCTAATCATATTCTCACCCAGATAGTGTTAATCAAATCTGGGGCGCTTGGCCATTTGCTAGATGTTGGTGGAGAGTTAACTATCGACATTGACTCTGAGCAAGTGAGAGTGTTTGCCAGTGTGATTGATTTTGAGGAAGAGCACTTATTAGAAGACTCCATGAACCTGTATAATGCGGAATCTGAGTGTTATTGTGGTCTGGAAGACTTTGAGTCGGTGCTGCAAAGCTGGTTAGCATTTATTAACGATAAATAGCCATTTCTTATTTCTAGCGGGAGTTAAATAACAACAAAACCACGTTTATGTGGCCTTGTTGTTAAGTGTGGTTTGAACTTTTGCGTGGGGCTAATTGTTAAGGTAGCGTACCGCCATTTCAGTGCGAGATTTAGCATTTGCTTTACGCAGTAAATTCTTCACATGAACTTTAACAGTGCCTTCGCTGATGTGTAAGTCTTCGGCGATCATTCGATTACTTTTACCTTCCGCCAGCTCCTGCAATATTTGTAATTCACGCGGGGTTAAATTCTCTATCCAGCTGTTGTCGTCAATCGTATTTTTCAACTCATAAAGATAAGCTTCTACTTCATCACTAATGACTCGGTGACCCAGCATGGCTTTTTTGAGTTGCTCTAACAGTAAATCAGGCTCAGTGTCTTTGAGTAAATAGCCGTCAGCACCCGCTCGCAGTAGTCTAATGACATCTTGTTTAGCGTCTGAGACGGTTAAAATCACAATTCTTGCTGTTACACCTTCTTGACGCATAGCATTGAGAGTATCAAGCCCAGACATGCCTTTCATATTCAAATCGAGCAAAATAATATCGGGTTCATCTTCGGCTACGGCGGTAAGAGCTTCTAGTCCCGTGCCCGTTTCACCAAAAAGCGAAAAGTCACCGTCGGAGGTGATTAATTGGCAAATACCACGGCGTAATAATGGATGATCATCGACAACAAGTACGGAATACGGCTTACCCATTTAAAGGCTCCTGTTGAGGTGGAAAACTCAGCGTAACAGTAGTACCGCCGAGCTGGTTACTATTGAACGAAACGATACCATTCAGTTTGTTGGCGCGTTCATGCATGATGCCAATACCAAAATGCTGATCTCGTTCAGCTAAATGTGTCACGCCAATGCCATCATCACATATTGTAATAGTAATCATGCCATTATTTGTTAACTGACAATCTACCACTATATGAGCAGGGTTAGCGTGTTTAATTGCATTTAATGTCGCTTCGCGAATTAATTGTAAAATATGAATGTGTTGTTTAGCTTCAAGTAAATGTGCTGATATCTTGTAATTCAATTGGATATTGATATTCGTTTGATGACGTAATTGATCCAACATAACTTCAATAGCTTGACTTAAATTAGGCTCTTTAATGGTTAATCTAAAGGTTGATAACAGTTCACGTAATTGTACATAAGCAGTACTGACACCTTCATTAATCTCTGTCAATTGACCTTCTACTTCAGGGCTACGACAACTGTGAGCAAGACTTTTACGTAATAAACTCACCTGGATTTTCAGAAAAGATAATAATTGCCCAATTGAATCATGTAATTCTCTAGCGATGACCGCACGTTCTTCCAGTAGCGCCAGTTGCTGCCGTTGTTCAGTAGCATTATGGATAGTAATTGAACGGGTTAACATCATGGCGAAGTTTTCAAACAATAATTTATTCAATGGCTTATTAGATATTACATCTAAATAGCCCATTTGGGTCTTTTCTATTAATAGCGGAAACTGTACCGATTCAGTGGCTAACTCATCAGGCCAGCCGCCTTCAGCTTTAATAACGTCTTTAGAGCCATCATCATGCTCAACGACTAAGCGAAGAAAGGTTAAGTCTTCATAATATTTCAGCTGATTGATTGCAGATTGTAATGCTTTATAGTCGAGTTTATCAGCATGTAACATGAGTAGATTGTCGTATAAAAACTTTAGCTCATTGTTTGCTCGGGTTAATGCCAAGGTTTTTTCGTTCACTTGGTTTTCTAAATCTTCATATAAATGGGCTAATTCCGCTGCCGTCTTTTGCAGTGCATTACCTAGAGCCGTCAGTTCTATATAACCCGTTTTAGGCATCTCAACTTTGAAGTTACCTTTCGAAATAGTTGCTGCGCTATCCATCAACAATTGCAATGGTTTAACAACCCGTTTACGTGTGAATACTACGGCAAAGAAAGCGATAACAAGTAAAATAAATAAGCCGATAATCTGCCCAATAACCAATAACTTTAATTTAAAGGCCGCGAACAATTCCATCTTTAATACCAAGGTATCAATGGTGTCGACAAAGTCGGTTAATGAGGCTGAGTAAAGTCGCGTATTCCCTTCTTCAATATACACTCTCATCACTTGCCATTTATCGATAACCAATAAATATTGGTCTCGCAGCTCTTTGGGGCTATACCATTGAAGAGAGCGTTTAAGTGCTTCTGAACTAAGTGTATTTTCGAATGCAGTAATTTTTTCATCGGTATTACTACTGCCGGCATTGGTATACAACAACAGCCTATAACTTTGCATTCGCAGTGAGCCTGAGGCGTTGATGCCTTTGGCATCGCCTAAGCTGAAGGTTAAATTGACGATAGAAAACACCGCTAAGCTTGATGACAACAAAATTAAAATGAGCATTAAACTTAAAATGGTGGAAGTAAGGCTGCCACGAGTAAACATAAAATCCTGCTGTTGATAGCGATTAGTGATTAAAAATAAGTCAAAAGTACTGTTTTATATGATGTCCAATAGTGTGTTCTACATTAGGTATGGGTTGATAACATTAACAAGTTTACAAAACTGTGAAATACATCCTGTTTACATGTTGATCTGGCGCAAACTTTCATCGCTATACCCCATAAGGGGTATATTTAAAGCGGTGTTAAATCGCTAACTTTGACTTTGGAGATGTCGTGATTATTAAATTAAATATAATGTAACACGGAGATAAAGGGTGATGAAGATGAATATGAAATCAATTGCACTGAGTGCAGTGATGGCAGCCAGTTTTTTAGCTGCTGGCGCAATGGCGAGTGATAAAACGGAGCCTCGAAATGAGGTTTATAAAGATAAATTTTCTAAGCAATATGACAGCTGGCATGCAACTGATGAAAGCAAAGAAGTTGTCGATATGTTGGAAAAAGTACCTAGTCTAGTCGTATTGTGGGCAGGCTACGGCTTTGCTAAAGATTACAATGCACCACGAGGTCATATGTATGCGGTTACTGACGTAACGAATTCATTGCGTACCGGTGCGCCAAAAAATGCTGAAGATGGTCCAATGCCAATGGCGTGTTGGAGCTGTAAAAGTCCTGATGTGCCTCGTGTGATTGAAGAGCAGGGCGAAGATGGCTATTTCAGTGGCAAGTGGGCTAAAGGCGGTCCAGAAATTGTCAATGTTCTTGGTTGTGGCGATTGTCATGAAAAAGGCTCATCTAAGTTACGTATGTCTCGTCCGTTTGCAGAACGCGCAATGACAACATTGAATACTCCATTTGATAAAGCTTCTCGTAAAGACAAGCAGTCAATGGTGTGTGCTCAATGTCACGTAGAATATTATTTCGAGAAAACGGCTGAACGTCCTGGTTTCGTTAAATTCCCTTGGGATATGGGTACCACTGTTGAGCAAATGGAAGTGTATTACGACAACATGGAGTTCTCTGATTGGACTCATGCTGTGTCTAAAACTCCTATGCTAAAAGCACAACACCCTGGTTATGAAACTTGGAAAATGGGTGTTCACGGTCAAAATAACGTGAGTTGTGTTGATTGTCATATGCCTAAAGTGACTAATGACAAAGGCCGCAAATTTACAGACCATAAAGTGGGTAACCCATTTGATCGCTTTGAAGAAACATGTGCAACTTGTCACAGTCAAAGCAAAGAGTTTATGGTTAAGCAAGTTAATGAAAGCAAACAGAAAGCACAAGACTTAAAAGCACGTGTTGAAACTCAATTGGTTAAAGCTCACTTTGAAGCTAAAGCTGCGTGGGATGCTGGTGCAACTGAAGTTGAAATGAAGCCAATCCTAATGGATATTCGTCATTCACAGTGGCGTTGGGATTTTGCGACTGCATCTCATGGTGCATCATCACATGCTCCTGCTGAAGTATTACGTATTCTAGGTACTTCATTGGATAAAGCGGCTGATGCTCGCGTTAAACTTGCTCAGTTACTCGGTGCAAAAGGTGTTAAGCAACCAATTGCTTACCCTGACACTTCAACGAAAGCAAAAGCACAAGCAGCATTAGGCATGGACATGAAAACCATGAATGCTGAAAAAGCTGAGTTTAAGAAAACACTGGTGCCTAAGTGGAAAGAAGAAGCTAAAAAGCGCGAAGCGACTTATAAATAAGTTGTACTTAGCATAAAAAATCTCCTCAGGTGTAAGCCTGAAAAATCTAACAAACAGCCCTCATTTGAGGGCTGTTTTTTTATCTGTGTTATGTAGAGATAGTTCACCGGTTTCTTGCTGCTAGGTAGCATGAAAGGTGGATGATTTGCTGCACCAAAACGATGCGTCGATGTTTCTTGTGCACTTGATTGGTGCCTTAATGTTAATAAATAAAAGAGTAAATAAAATAAAAGCTATATATAACAGTATTTTGAAAAAGTGGCCTAATGATTGAATTAACTCATCCAACAAATTAATAACAATTACATTTTTTCACACTTTTGGAGGTCGAGATGAAACTCGTCAGCGCTATCATCAAGCCATTTAAATTGGATGATGTCCGTGAAGCCATTGCAGGCATGGGCATTGAAGGTATGACTGTTACTGAAGTAAAAGGCTTTGGACGCCAAAAAGGTCACACTGAACTTTATCGTGGGGCAGAGTATCAAGTGGACTTTCTTCCTAAAGTAAAATTAGAAATTGCCACCAAAGATGAAAATTTGGACATGCTTATTGAAGCCATTACCAGTGCTGCACATACCGGCAAAATAGGTGATGGAAAAATTTTTGTGACTGATTTAGAACAAGCGATCCGTATTCGTACGGGTGAACTTGATAACGAAGCATTATAAGGAGGCTGCTATGGAAGAATTAACTCAATTAGGCCTGACGGTAACTGAACTACGTTTTGCATTAGACACGTTCTATTTCCTCATTTCAGGTGCGTTAGTTATGTGGATGGCAGCGGGTTTTGCCATGTTAGAAGCCGGCTTAGTTCGCTCAAAAAACACCACTGAAATATTAACTAAAAACGTGTGTTTATATTCAATTGCATGTGTGATGTTTTTATTCGTCGGATACAACATCATGTATGTCGACAATGTAGAAGGTGGTTTCATTCCTTCTTTTGGTTCGTTAATCGGTTCGCAAGCCGATGGTGCAGACCATGCTTTAGAATCAGACTTTTTCTTCCAAGTCGTGTTTGTTGCTACGGCAATGTCGATAGTATCTGGTGCTGTGGCTGAACGGATGAAGTTATGGTCTTTCTTAGCTTTTTCGGTCGTCATGACCGCTGTTATTTACCCTATTGAAGGTTACTGGACATGGGGTGGTGGATTCCTCTCTGAAGCTGGTTTTGTTGACTTTGCTGGTAGTGGCATTGTGCACATGGCTGGTGCTGCAGCTGCAGTATCTGGTGTGCTGCTTCTTGGTGCTCGTAAAGGTAAATATGGTGAAAATGGCCAAGTTCATCCTATTCCAGGCTCTAACTTACCAATGGCTACTTTAGGTATGTTCATTTTATGGATGGGTTGGTTTGGTTTCAACGGTGGTTCACAGCTGTTGGTTTCAGATGCTGAAAACGCCAGTGCTGTCGCTAAAATCTTTGTAAACACTAACTCTGCCGCCGCATTTGGTGCAATCTCAGCGCTTATTGTGTGTAAAGTTGTTTGGGGTAAAGCTGATTTAACCATGATTTTAAACGGTGCGTTAGCGGGTTTAGTGGCAATTACTGCTGATCCTTTATCACCTTCATTGTTAATGGCCGGTGTAATTGGTTTGGTTGCTGGTGCAGTTGTTATCTTCTCAGTGATTGCATTTGACCGAATTAAAATTGATGATCCAGTCGGTGCCATTTCGGTGCACGGTGTTGCGGGATTCCTTGGACTAATGTTAGTACCATTATCAAATGCCGATGCTAGTTTTGGCAGTCAGCTATACGGTGCTGCGGTTATCTTCATTTGGGTATTTACCACATCGTTACTGGTATGGTTTGTATTAAAAATGACTATGGGTATCCGTGTGACAGAAGAAGAAGAGTACAACGGTATGGATGCTTCTGACTGTGGAGTAGATGCTTACCCTGAGTTTGTGAGTGTGAAAACCGCTGGCTAATGAGTTTATTAGCTAACATAGAAAACAGAACCTTAGGGTTCTGTTTTTTTTGTAGATTAATAACGTTATTACTGACTCAATTGAGGTAAATAAAGGGCCATGTGCCAGCTTAACGTATACACTATTAGATGATGAAATCTGTGATGAGGTGATGATGAAACCAATACTGATAAATTTATTAATGGGATCTTTGTTATTAAGCGCAGCAAGCTATGCTGGCACCGTTGTGGTGCGCCAGTCATCAACGCCTTTTGATGCTTTTGCTGTTCGCGACAGTGTATTACAACAGCACGAATGGCAAGAGTTGTTAAGACAGCAACAGCAGATAATGATTTTGCAATCACTGCCTATTGGTTGTTTAGCCGTGACGTCACCATTTCATTATTTTAGCTGTGGCAATCAATTTTATCGTCCCTACGAATATCAAGACACACAACTTTTTATCCAAATAGATCCTCCTGTTAGTGTAAATCCTCCTCAGTAGCTAATAAGCCATTACAAACTTGTAGTGGTTGTTTTGGCCTAATGGGCATCTATTGACTATGCTTTTAGATAGCGTATTCCTATCTGAGGGCTGAATAATGTTTACTCATCACCCAAAAAAGACAGAGGTTAATTCCTTTACCAAGGATGACCACTTACGACTTCAATGGACCCATCTACTGCTTGTTGCTTTACTTTTCAGCATGAGCGCTTGTCAATCAACTCAGCCCCAAAACAAAGCAATCAAGATTACTGACCTATTTCATGATGAAATGTTCATGCCTGTTGAGACTGTGGCTATTGATGATATTTATCGTTTACCTGATAAGTTTGTCGCACAATTTAGGCGACAGTTTCAAGCAGATAGTACTCTTCGCAGTCAAAATATTCTGGCTAATGAATGGTTGGCTCAATATATAGGCGCACAAGATGGTGGTTTTGAGTACCGTGATAATGTTACCCGCTCAGCCAGTGAAACGGTGCTTAATCGTCAAGGTAATTGTATGTCTTTGGTTGTGTTATCGGCGGCGTTGGCTGATGCGTTAAATGTGCCCGTGGAGTTTAATGACATAGATGTAGAACCCGTTTGGGATAGGCGAGGTGGTTTTTATTTAGTTAATGGTCACGTTAATTTACGTTTGTTACCTCCAAGGGCTAATAACACTGTGTTATTTAGAGGTACTGATGTTCTAGTGGACTTTTTGCCTGAACGCTCTGTGCGTGCTTATCATAAAAAAACAGTTAATAAGCGCCAGCTAACCGCGATGTTTTATAATAATATTGCAGCAGAAGCGTTAATTAAAACTGATTTTGATGCGGCTTATGCACTGGTTAAAAAAAGCATTCAATTGGATCCGCAATATGTGGCGGCCATCAATACTCTAGCGGTTATTTATCGACATAAGGGCTACGAAGTTGAGGCTGAATATGCATATCGTTTAGCGTTACAAATTGACTCGCAAGATTTAACCACATTATACAATTTGGCGTTGATTTTAGGTGAACAAGGGCGTTTAGATGAATGGGCGCAAATACATAAAGTGCTTGAACTCGCGAGAATAAATAATCCGTTTTACTATTTTGACATGGCTCAACAAGCGTATTTTGATAAGCAATATCAAGATGCACTCATATGGTATAAACGAGCAGTTGATAAAGCGGATTATCGTCATGAATTTTATTTTGGGTTGTCTAGGGCTTATTGGGCAACAGGTGAAGAGCGTCTGGCTGAGAAAAACCTTAAACGTGCGTTAGCCTTAAGTGATAGCAATAATAAGCAACGTTACCAAATTAAGCTGCAAGCGTTTAAACAAAATTAGTACCTTTAAGGTATTTGATACTGCGGTTGATAATTGTTTTGTTCAGCTAGATCGAGTATCTCTTGGTAGCGATATGACTGTTTGAGTGTCGTAATGGCACTATCTACTCGGTTAGTCGTTTTTTGATCATAACAGGCAATTTTACGTTGAGCAGGGTCAAAGAGTGCCACTTCTGTTACTGGTATGCTGGTATCGAGTTTTGATTTGAGTAAATGACGATAATATTCAAATATTCGTCTTTCTAAAACAATGACCTCCACATATCCATTAAATAACATCACCACTTGGCTTTTCTGATTGGTGATTTCACTGTAGTTAGGGTTGGCATTCGCGATGTCTTTAAACTCATCACCTAAGTATTGTTTTGAATTTTGGAATCCTAAAATAGACAATGCGCTAAGATCGGTAATTTGTTCAATCTTAAGGTTATTTCTAGATAAGTAAAACACGCTATTTTGATATTCAAGCAAGCTCTGTGTATAAAATAGTCCTGCCACGTTATCGGGTGCATTGATCATGCAGTCTATTTTATTGGTTTTGACTAGGCGCTGCGCACGCAAATTAGGCGCATGCACAATCTCTTTTATGTCTATATTTTCACTGTCCAGAGCTGCCTTCAGAAGGTCATACTGCACACCAGTGTTTTCATCGGTAAAGAAGTAGGGTGCAATACTGTTACTGGTAGAGAAACTGATGCTATTAATGATCGGAATCAACGTTGTATGGTAATTTTGCGAGTGGAGTTCGACTAATTCGTGCGTATCATCGATGGGATCTACTGACGTGGCAATCGCAGGATTGCAAAGAGTTAACAATGAACCTAATAAAAAAATATTAAAATATTTCAATCTGTTATCCTCCTCTGGATAGCTTGCCAAGTATTAAGTTGCTCATCTTCCTTGTATTGAGTTAATGATGTTAATCATTAAAGTAAAGCATATTAATATCATCAGAGTGTCTTTTTTATGAGACAGTTTATTTTAGTGATATTTGGTGCTAAAAAATCAATGTATAAGTGTATTTCATACTCGGTTTACGGGGTAGCCAAGTGAGCTCAGTTGCTATTGCTTCCTATTACGTATTCCCAATCACATACTGATAGTCACTACTATCGGCACTGATGAATAATACTTGATTGATTTGTCGATAGATACTGGTTAAATTGATGATTCATGTTCATTTTTTCGATGGTTTTTTATCATTTTTAATGAATCGTATCAGCTGATTTATTTATTGAATCAGACTCATAAGACGTTTTGCCGGAGTTGTAACCACTATGCATTATCAAAATGACGATATTCGTATCGATGAAATAAAAGAATTGCTTCCACCCATTGCGATTCTAGAACGATTTCCGGCAACCGAACATGCATCATCAACTGTTTTCAATGCGCGTAACAGTATTCATCAAATTCTAGCCCGTAAAGATGATCGCTTATTAGTGGTGATTGGCCCTTGTTCAATTCATGATCCTGTTGCCGCCTTAGAGTATGGTCAACGCTTAGTTAAATTGCGGGAACAGTATAAAAATCAGCTTGAAATTGTCATGCGAGTGTATTTTGAAAAGCCGAGAACGACAGTAGGTTGGAAAGGGTTAATTAATGATCCGTATATGGATAACAGTTTTCAATTAAATGATGGTTTACGGACCGCTCGTAAATTACTCGTTGATTTAAATGACTCTGGTATACCAACAGCAGGTGAGTTTTTAGATATGATCACGCCTCAATATGTTGCTGACATGATGTGTTGGGGCGCTATTGGTGCACGTACTACCGAATCTCAAGTACACCGTGAACTATCATCGGGGCTATCTTGTCCAGTAGGATTTAAAAATGGTACCGATGGAACCATTAAAGTGGCTATTGATGCCATTGGAGCTGCGAGCGCTCCACATCATTTCTTGTCGGTCACTAAGTTTGGTCATTCAGCCATAGTGTCAACCAAAGGGAATCCAGATTGTCATATTATTTTACGTGGAGGTCGGGCGCCTAATTATAGTGCCGAACACGTGTCCGATATTGCCAAGCAGCTGGCTAAATCTGGTTTGACAGATAATATTATGATTGATTTTAGCCATGCTAATAGTAGTAAAGATTACAAGAAGCAGATGATGGTTGCCGATGATGTTGCAGGGCAAATATCTCAAGGTAATCATGCTATTTTTGGTGTGATGGTTGAAAGTCATTTAGTTGAAGGACGCCAAGACCTTATTGAAGGTAGTGCATTGTGTTATGGACAGAGCGTAACAGATGCTTGTATCGGCTGGGATGATACAGAGTCACTTTTAGCAACACTAAATAAGAGTGTACTTGACCGTCGTAAAGCTTGATATTTGATTAGTTACACCTAAAAAAATAAGGCGCACAATGCGCCTTATTTTTTTATATGTTGTACTAAGTATTCATTGGCCTTAGCTAAACTGCCAAACGCTGAAATAAGATTATCACGTCCTTTATCTTGCAGTTCAGGGTTACCTGATTCAATCATCATCCATACCCATGTTTGTATTAGTTGTAATGGTGGGTATTGAATTTTCGAGCTATCCAACATAAAGCATCCTTTAAACTAGTAAATCGTTGTTTGTTTATTATCAAACAGGCGTTTATCTGTGCTTGAAGAGTAACAAATTCTGCTGACAGAAATAACTCTATTTAGCTTAAAAAAGCATAAAATGACTAAAAAAATTTAAAAAGTAGTATTTTAGTCTGTGTGATTTCATTCATTGATAGTTCTAAAGTACTATTTACCTGACGCTCAAATAGCCCTTTTATGATAAACATGAGTGTGGGCTTAATCCATAGTAATGTGACCGATGTCTGATTAGAAAATGACATATAATAAGACAATCAATATTAGGTCGTGGCGAACTGCCTATAGCAGTGGTAATTAATTGGAGCATAAATGAGACCTTCTGCGTATTTCGAAGGCCCGGTAGGGAAGTTAAATTGGCATGTTTTAAGATTATTATGGCCATATTTATTAGAATTTAAAGCACGAGTGTTGTTAGCAATGATTTGCTTAATCGTTGCTAAAATTGCGAGTGTTGCACTGCCATTTATTCTGAAAGAATTAGTCGATACGCTTGATAAGCAATCTTCAGCCCAGCTCATCGCAGTTCCTGTTGGATTGGTGCTAGCTTACGGCATGGTACGTTTGCTGAATGTTATAATTGGCGAGATACGAGATACGTTATTTGGCCGTGTTACCGAACGCGCTATTCGCCGCCTTGGAAGAGCCGTTTTTGAACATTTACATCGGCTCGATCTTGATTTTCATTTAGATCGCCGTACTGGCGGCCTGTCTCGTGATATTGAACGCGGCACAAGTGGCGTCAGTTTTTTAATGCGCTTTATGGTATTTAATATTGTGCCAACCCTGCTTGAGATTGCCTTAGTGATCGGTATTTTCTTTTATAACTATGGCGCCAGTTTTGCACTGATCACTTTATTTTCTGTGGTGGCCTATATTGGTTATTCAATTGTGGCGACAGAGTGGCGCACCGGTTATGTGCGCGATGCTGCGAGAGCTGACTCGCTGGCTAATACGCGTTCAATCGATAGCTTGTTAAATTATGAAACTGTAAAATATTTTAACAATGAAGAATTTGAGTCACAACGGTATGATTCCGCACTTGAACAATGGGAAGTTGCAAAGCGAAAAAACCGTTTATCATTGTTTGCGCTAAACGGTGGACAAGCATTAATTATTGCTGTTGCGATGACGGCTATGATGGCGCTGGCGGCTTATGAAGTGAGCCAAGGCTCGATGACAATTGGTGACTTTGTTCTCATTAATGCTTTTATGATGCAGCTGTTCATTCCATTAAATTTTTTAGGCTTTGTTTACCGTGAGATCCGTGGAGCATTAGCCAATATTGAGCGTATGTTTGATATTTTAGACAAACAACCACAAGTGTTAGACCGCGTCGATGCTATTGAAGCCAGTCCAACTGTCGGGGCAATAAAGTTTACTGATGTGAGCTTTCATTACGACCAACGCGCTATTTTAAACAGCGTTAGTTTTGATGTGCCAGCAGGGAAAAAAATTGCCGTAGTGGGCGACAGTGGCGCAGGTAAGTCAACTATCATTAAACTGTTATTCCGCTTTTATGATGTTGACCGTGGGTCTATCACTATTGATGGTATTGATGTGCGTCAACTTAGCCAACAGGCCTTACGAAGAGCCATCGCAGTGGTACCGCAAGATACTGTGTTATTTAATGATTCTATTTATGAAAATATTAGGTATGGCCGCTCAAATGCTACCCATGATGAGATTCTCGCGGCGATTAAATTGGCTCATTTGAGTGACTTTATTGAATCATTGCCGGATAAAGGTAACACCAAGGTCGGTGAGCGAGGATTAAAGCTCTCCGGCGGCGAAAAGCAACGAGTTGCTATTGCACGCGCGGTGTTGAAAGGAGCGCCTATTTTAGTGTTCGATGAAGCCACATCTTCATTAGACTCACGCTCAGAGCAAGCCATTTTGAGCGCCTTGCGAGATGCAGCCAAAGGCCATACAAGTTTAGTCGTCGCCCATCGTTTATCGACCATTATTGATGCTGACCAAATCGTTGTATTGAGTAAAGGTAAGATTGTTGAACATGGAACTCATACCAGTTTGTTAGCTCAACAAGGGCTTTATGCTCGGCTTTGGCATATTCAACATGAACAAAAAGATCTGCCAAATGATTAAGGGTTGGTCAATGGATATCGCGCTATGATGTTGTCGGGTAAAATACTGTCGTTGCCACAAATAAAAATCTCTATAGCGTAAACACTCAGTATCTGACTACTTTAACAGCGCTGAGTGGTGTTTAAATCGTCTGGATATATTTAACGCGAATGAATCTTTTGACGACAGTGATCAACGCAGTTAATCTATAGCCTAACTTGTGGGTTATTTATTCCAGATAACTTTATTTTTCAATCAATTGGATTTTATCAAAGGTGCGAATTCGTGTATGGAGGTGACTTGTGCATAATATTGCGTTAATTGCGGCGCTAGAAGGCACCCGACATCAAGTGACAACCGATTGGTTTGCTATTATGGCAATGCTTAAAACGCGTAACATGTCTGATGATGCTATTAAAATAGTTTATGACGACTTATGTGCCGGTTTGAGAGTAACGACTCGAGGACTCACTTTAGCTAAAGCAATGAACAAAGACCTTGATAAAAACATTATTAAACAAAGTGATGATCCGCAGGACATGCTTTCTTAGTTTACATCGCGTTAATCAACTTATGTTGGTTCATTGATTTGCATATTATGCAGATAAAGTGATATCAACGGATGTATTTTGACATGTTCAAATGACTTTAGTCGCTAGTATTTGGCTGGTTTACGGTATCAAATACTTGGAAGAAGATAGGAATTATAGTGAGTTGATTCAATGGTAACGAGTGCTGCTACTAATGATCAAAAGCTTACTTTTTCTGCCAACCAATACAGACCATTTTTATGAGTGCAGCTGGAGAAGGATCTAAAGTTAAGCGTTTGATTTTTCCTTGTTCAAAACACACAAATTCACCTTCGATTTCTGTCATCCGATTACAGTTTCTGCAGCTTAAACTTAAGCTTTTGACATTTAGATCTGCTGCATTCGTTTTTATGTTCAACACGAAATCCCCTGAATTGATGCCTCTTTAAAATCACATTAATACTGCTTATTGTGATCGATATCAAAGTATATTGTACACCTATTCTTAAATTCGGCAAAGTAATCCGCTGAGTGCACCTCAGTAATCCGCTCAGCGCACCCCAGTTATTCACTGGGGTTGAGGTTTAATTTATTGCATATGTCGGTAATGTTTATCGAGAGTGACCGCTACACCCGTTGATTGCACTATTCGGGCATGATGGCGAGTTAAGTATCTTGGGTCGGTTACACCACATGAATGTGCGATCATGTTTAAATCGTAATGTAAGAAATGATTGTAGTTTGCGACGCGTGCAGATTTATCTTTTGGATCCAAGCCTTTTTGCAATCGTATATTATGGGTCGTTATACCGGTTGGGCAGGTGTCTCGGTTGCACTGTAACGATTGAATGCAGCCCAAGGCAAACATGTTTCCGCGAGCTGAAGCAATAAAGTCGGCGCCAGTGGCTAATGCCCATGCCACGTATGACGGCATGATCATTTTACCGGTCGCAATCACTTTAATGCGTTGTTTAAAGCCGCGTTCATTAAGTAAATCAACCAGTAACGGTAAACTTTGGCGCAATGGTAAGCCGACATTATCCATTAAGGCTTGTGGTGCCGCGCCCGTACCACCATCTGAACTGTCTAAGGTAAAAAAGTCTGGCGCATATTCAATACCACGACGTTCAATTTCATCTAGAAATTCAGTAACCCATGACATGTCACCTAATACCGCTTTAATACCGGTTGGTTTACCGCTGATATCTCTTACTTGATTGATCATATCGACAATGTCAGCAACATTATGTAATTCAATGTGGCCATTGGGGCTTATGGAGTCTTGTCCTGCTGGGATACCGCGAATAGCTGCGATTTCTTCGGTGACTTTTATCGCCGGTAAAATACCACCTTTGCCAGGCTTAGCACCTTGGCTTAATTTAATTTCGAACATTTTTACTTCAGGATGAGCTGCAATATCGGTCAGTTTTTGTGGGTCTAAATGACCATGCTCGTTACGCACACCATATTTAGCGGTACCTATCTGAAACACTAAATCACAATGTCCTTTTAGATGATAAGGACTTAACCCACCTTCGCCAGTATTGAGCCAACAGCCTGCTTTTGCTGCACCATGGGATAGTGCTGTAATGGCTGGGCGAGACAAGGCTCCAAAGCTCATGGCCGAGATATGGCAAATTTTATCGGTTGTGTAAGGGTGTTTACATTCAGGACCAATGATTACCGCGATGGTTTGGTGAGTGTCATGATCACTGACGGGGAATGCTGAGTTCATGAACATTACCGCACCCGGTTTATCCAGAACTTGTGTCGACCCAAACGCAATTGTCCTGTCAACATTTTTAGCTGCGCGATATACCCAACTACGTTCGGCTCGATTAAACGGCAGTTCTTCGCGATCTTGAGAAAAAAAGTATTGTCTAAAAAACTCACCTTGTTTTTCAAATATATATCGAAATCGACCGATAACAGGGTAGTTGTGTCGAATGGCTTGTTTGGTTTGCAGTTTATCAGCGATAAACATGTAAATTACAGCGATCAGTAATAACCAAAATAACACTAAGAAAAGACCAGAAAAAATATCTATTCCCCACATGAACCAATGTTGTTGCGGCATGTTGTTATTCCTATTTGGCTATCAATCTGATTACCATATTAGCAGATGTTCATTTGGGCAAGTTAAATTGATGATGTTAATCAACAGGCTATTCTTTAGTAAAATTGATATTAATAAATTTCTCTTAATTGTTTTAATTTATGACTTTAGAAATGAGTTTTTTGGTCGATAATTAAGCTATCGGTCATTGTATGCGAGCTAATATCATGGAAATTAAACAATCAAATAGCAGTAATGCCAGTCCACTGCGTGACAATAAAACAGTTAATACATCGCAAACTTCATCAAGCCACCAAGCTGAGAAAAATTCCCCGGTTGAGCCTAAGTTAACCAGCAATCAGCTAAGTCGACAAATGATGAATAATTCGATTTTAGCGGCGCAAGAAGAAGTCAGTATTGCTGCGGGTGATAAGTCTATGGCATTACTTTACCGTGCCGCGATTGAAGCCATTAATGAAGAGCTTGCGCCAACACTGGGGGAGAACTCAGTCCAAAAAAGTATTGAAAGTGGAGTGGATTACTCTCCTGAAGCGACAGCCGATCGTATTGTCAGCTTTGCGACAAATTTCTTCTCGGTACATCAACAACAAAATAAATCCATGGGGTTTGATGAGCAAGTTAGCAGTTTTATGGTGAAAATTGGTGATGCTATTGATCAAGGTTTTAAAGAGGCTAGCGATATCTTATCTGGGCTCAAAGTATTAGAAGGCGATATTGCAGCAGGAGTCGATCAAACCTATGAGCTCATACAACAAAAACTTGCTCAGTTTCAACAAGACCGCCTAGATGCCCATTCAGCTAAGCAAGATTCATCAACTACGTAAACTTAGCTCTGTTCTTTTAAGTGAGTTAATCGCGTGTGATTATTCACTATAGATATAAATCGGGGAGGCTTTTAATTAAGCAAATATCTGTATAGATTGGTATTATAGTAAATACATACGCCAGTCTAAAAGGAACAAAGTCATGTGGATTACCGGTACCGTGCTAAAACGCATTGATTGGAATGATAAATTATTCTCGTTGCGTATCAAAGCCGATGTCGAACCTTTTATCGCAGGTCAGTTTATTAAGCTCAGCCAAATGCGTGATGATAAACGTGTCGCGCGTGCGTATTCGCTTGTAAATCCCCCTGGGACTGATTATGTCGAGGTGCTGGCTGTTGCGGTAGAGGATGGTCAGTTATCTCCAGATCTAAAAGCATTAAGCCCAGGTGATACCATTCAAATCACGCCCAAAGCGACCGGTTTTATGACCTTAGATGAGGTGCCTAAAGGGGCATTGCAAGGTAAACACTTATGGCTGTTATCAACAGGCACTGCAGTGGGGCCTTTTATCTCTATGCTTGCAACCGATGAGCCTTGGCAACGCTTTGAAAAAGTCGTGCTAGTTTATGGTGTAAGACTTGGTGAAGATTTAGCTTATTTAGAAACGATTAAACAGTTTATTAGTCAATATCCTCAACAGTTTGTGTTTATTCCCATTGTGACCCGTGAAGAATATCCCGAAGGCTTATCATGTCGTATTCCTGATGGCATTAGCAGCGGATTAATTGAACAGAAAGCAGGCTTAGGGATTAATGCGGAACATTCTCAAGTGATGATTTGTGGTAACCCAGGAATGATAAATGATGCGCAAACCGCTTTAGTTGAAAAAGGCTTAGTAAAAAATCTTCGACGAGCGCCTGGACAAATTACGGTCGAAAAATACTGGTAGTGTTTTGGTCAATCATAATTTCATGATAGTGGCTTAAGCTTGCCATATTGGCTTACAGCATAACAATTTGATGTTTTAGCCTTGGCGTTTTAACCGCTGAATGTGAAACAGCACTTGCTCCTTTTGATATGATCACTTACTCTGTTGCAATTGATAACCATTATCAATTGCGCCGGTGGCGGCGGAATATTGATTCAGTTAAGGAGCGTTGATTAATGAAATTGCTAAAAAGTGTCGCATTATTAGGCTTGGCTTGTGTTGCTTCTTCTGTGAGTGCTGCAGATGCATTAACGGTTTATTCTTATCGCCAAGCTTTCCTGATTGAACCTATTCTAGAAAAGTTTACCGAGCAAAGTGGTGTCGACGTAAAGGTTGTTTTTGCTAAAGATGGCATTGCAGAACGTATGGTACGTGAAGGTCGCCTATCTCCCGCTGACGTGGTGTTAACATCTGACTTCCCTCGCTTAATGGAATTAGTGGAAAAAGATCTTGTTTCTCCCGTCGACAGTGCGGTGATTAATAGCAATATTCCCCCTCAATATCGGTCACAACAGAACAATTGGTATGCGCTGACGATGCGTGTTCGTAATCTGTATTCTTCAAAAGAGCGTAGCGGTAAAATTGACATCGATTACGAAGACTTAGCTTCAGCAGAATACAAAGGTAAAATTTGTACCCGCAGCGGTAAACACCCTTATAACGTCGCATTAGTGGCGTCGATGATTGCCCATGACGGTGAAGCAAAAACGAAAACCTGGTTAGAAGGGGTAAAAGCTAATTTAGCTCGTAAGCCTCAAGGCAATGATCGTGATCAAGTATTAGCAGTTAAAGAAGGCATGTGTGACATTGCTATCGGTAACAGCTACTACTACGGCAACATGCTGATGGATAAAAATCAGAAAAGCTGGGCTGAAGCGGTTGAAATTAACTTTCCTAATCAACAGAACCGTGGTGCTCATGTAAACGTATCAGGTATGGCATTAGCCAAACATTCACCGCATAAAGATAATGCGATTAAGCTAATGGAATTTCTTACTTCAAACGTTGCACAGAAAATGTATGCTGAAGTTAATATGGAATATCCGGTAAAGGCTGATGTCGAACCGTCTGAATTAGTGGCGTCATGGGGTGATTTTAAAGCCGATAGTTTGCCTATCTATAAGTTGGCTGAATACCATCAAGACGCTGTAAAACTGCTTGATGAAGTGAAATTTGATCTTTAATTGAAGCTTGTTTAAACATTATCAGCGCATTATCGATATGATTGATAGATTGATAGATTGATAGATTGATAGATTGATAGATTTATTGATGGTGCGCTAAGTTAACTCGGTATTATTTATGATTTTAGGTTTAACCAGAAGCTGGTCGCTTGCTGGTTATTTTATTACGGCAATATTAATCTTGCCACTGATTGCCTTAATTGTGCAGTCCACTCTTCCTGATCAAGCTGTATTTAGCCATTTATTCAATACAGTGCTACCGACATACATAGTCAATAGTTTATTGCTTATGTTGTTGGTTGGACTCGGAAGCCTACTTTTAGCGATTCCTGCTGCTTGGTTAATTGCCCGTTGTGACTTTCCCTTTCGCCGTTACTTTCAATGGCTACTCCTTCTCCCGTTAGCGATGCCAGCCTACATTGTGGCTTATGTTTATACCGACATGCTTGATTATGCAGGTCCGGTGCAACGTGTATTGAGGGCTTGGTTTGACTGGCAATCTCCCCACGACTATTACTTTCCCGCGATACGCAGTCTTGGCGGAGCAGCGATAATATTATCGTTAGTATTGTTTCCTTATATTTATTTATTAGCGCGTACTGCGTTTATGGAGCAGTCTTCCAGTTTGTTATATGCATCGCGTGTCATGGGATGTAGTCCGTGGCGCAGTTTTTGGCGTCTTGCGCTGCCAATGGCAAGACCCGCTTTGGCTGTCGGCGTTGCACTTGTGGCAATGGAAACCGCAGCAGACTTTGCCACCGTGAGTTATTTTGCTGTACCGACATTAACCACAGCAGTTTACGACACGTGGCTCGGCTATGGCAGTTTAACCGCGGCAGCAAAGCTGTCAGCCATTATGCTGTTAGTGGTATTTTCTATGATTGGGGTTGAGCGTTTTGCCCGGCGGAAACAACAATTATTTCAAAAACAATCTTCTCTTAATGAAGCTGACAGATATGTGTTGTCACCAAAAATGGCTTGGGTCGCATTAGGCTATTGCTCTGTTTTGTTATTTACAGCCTTTTTATTACCTTTCATTGTGTTGTGTGGATATGCTATCGATTATTTCAATGAAAGTTGGGATGTTCGATTTTGGCAGTATAGCCTAAACAGTTTATATATTGCCGCTATTGTCAGTGGTGTGTGCGTAGTCCTATCATTGATATTAATGTTTGTACGCCGTGTGAGTCCGCGACAAAGTGATCAGCTTCCCGCAAGATTGAGCAGTACTGGTTATGCTTTACCGGGAACGGTGTTGGCGATTGGTGTATTAGTACCTCTGACGTTTATCGACTTTGCGATTAACGATATTTACGATTGGTTTGGCGCCCAAGGCCCAGGTTTATTGCTGACTGGCAGCGTGTTTGCACTGATTTTTGCTTTTTGTGTTCGTTTTATTGCTATATCCATCGGCAGTTTAGAAAACAGTTATAAACGTATTTCCCCTTCTTTAGACATGGCGTGTATTACCTTAGGACGAACGCCTACTCAGCTACTATGGCGAGTACATTTGCCTTTATTACGCAAAGGGATTTTTGCCGGTGCTTTGTTAGTGTTTATTGAAAGCATGAAAGAATTACCCGCAGCGTTATTATTGCGTCCTATAGGATTTGAAAACTTGGCGACTTATGTTTTCCAATTTGTCTCAGATGAAAAACTAGAACATGGCGCATTGGCCGCTATTGTGATTGTGTTAGTTGGGCTTGTACCCTTGATTTATCTTAATCGCTCTTTGGAGCAACAAGGCTAATTATGTCAACCTTAACCATTGAAAATGTTTGCAGCGATTATCACGGTCAAGTGGTGTTGCGCCATTTAGATCTTACCTTGGCGCAAGGTGAAATTGTCGCATTATTAGGCCCCAGTGGCTGCGGCAAGACAACACTGCTGCGCGCGATTGCGGGCTTACAAGCCATTAGCCAAGGTTGCATCAGCATCAATGGGCAAACGCTGAGTGGTGATGGTGTGTTTGTTGCGAGCGAGCAACGTGGTGTGGGAATGATTTTTCAAGACTATGCCTTATTTCCGCACTTAACCGTGGCAGACAATATCTTATTTGGGGTTAACGAACTCAATCGTACTGCGCGGTTAGCTCGATTAGAAGAAATGCTCGAGTTGGTTAAATTAACCGGGTTGGCATCGCGTTACCCGCATGAATTATCAGGCGGTCAACAGCAACGAGTGTCGATTGCACGTGCATTGGCATATCAACCAGAATTATTATTGCTAGATGAACCTTTTTCCAATATCGATGCGCAAGTTCGTAACGATATGATGTTAGAAATTCGCGCCATATTGAAACAACGTAATGTCAGTGCCGTGTTTGTGACTCACAGTAAAGATGAAGCATTTGTGTTTGCAGATAAACTGGCTTTATTTAAGGATGGCGCCATTATTCAGCATGGTAAAGCCGAAACCTTATACAGTGCACCAACTGATCGCTACGTTGCCGACTTTTTAGGCGCAGGTAATTATTTACCTGTTACGGTCACCTCCAGCCATCAAGTGCACTATTCCTTGGGCGATCTTAGCAGCACAGAAGCATTGTCTTTACCTGTTGGCAGCCAAGGGCAATTATTATTGAGACCACAGCAAATTGAGTTACATCCTTGTATCAATGGCCGAGGATGCATTGTCGAAAGGCATTTCCTTGGTACGGTATGTCATTATCAGGTCCAAATTGGCGATGATATTTTGGACGTCAGTAGCCAATCAACGACGTTAATGCCCGGTCAACGAGTGGACATAAATATTACAGCGCATCCACTGGTGATTTTTAATTAACTATCAATGCTGTAATTTTAATTGTCCAGCCTGTAGTGAACCTTAGTTCGGGGAAAGTGGTTATCAAATTCCCCTTTGTTTGCTAAAAGTGTTGCTAACAGTACGTTATTAACTTGTAATAACGCTGCTTTAAACACCCCAGCAATAAGATACTTACCTCATGCTTGCAAAATAATGGCTAATTTTACGATGACATAGGCTAAATATCTGATTTAGGGCTTACTTTTTGGCCCTTAACTCTAGTGAGTTCGTTAACAATTGTAATGAATGATCAAGCTGTTATCTGCACGAATATGAATACAATATGTATTACAAACGGGCTAAATGTGAGTACACTTCAAGTAATTTAAATTTGATTAAGTTAATCTAATGATTAGCTTAACTGGTAAGAGATGTTAATCGCCGTCGAATAACATCAAAACGTTAAATTATCACCGTTTAGGCCGACATTTAGTATTAAGATGGATGAAGTTAATATGGGTAACCAAGTTATGCCTCGTGAACAGTTAGGAATTTGCGCAGAAGGGAATTTACACAGTGTGTACTTGATGTTTAATGCCAACGATGGTGTTGAAGATCAGTTACGCCCATCTATTGCTAATGTAGCGCAGTATATTTATGAACTCACGGATCAATATGCCGACAGTGCTTTTAATGGCTTTGTGGGTATTGGGGCTAATTTTTGGGATACCTTTTATCCAGAATCTCGCCCTGCATTATTAAAACCTTTTCCGGCCATGAGTGAAGGTAACCGTGATGCACCTGCAATGGAATATGATCTGTTTATTCATATCCGTTGTGATCGCTATGATATTTTGCATCTTGTCGCCAATGAAATTAACCAAATGTTTGAAGATTTGGTCGAGTTAGTCGATGAGGAACGTGGCTTTCGCTTTATGGACAGTCGTGACTTAACTGGTTTTGTTGATGGTACTGAAAACCCTAAAGGACGCCATCGTCAACAAGTTGCACTTGTCGGTGATGAAGATCAAGAATTTGTCTCTGGTAGTTATGTTCATGTCCAAAAATACATGCATAACTTAAGTAAGTGGCATCGTTTACCGCTTAAAAAACAAGAAGATATTTTTGGTCGTACCAAAGTTGATGATATTGAGTATGAATCAGAAGATAAGCCATTAACCAGCCACACAAAACGAGTTAACTTAAAAGATCCACACGGTAACGCATTAGAAATTTTACGTCAAAGCATGCCATATGGTTCGATTAGAGAACAAGGATTGATGTTTATTTCAGTATGTCGTACACCGGATCACTTCGAACAAATGCTCCGCAGTATGGTGCACGGTGATGGTCACGGGAATCATGATCATTTGATGTTGTTTACTAAAGCGCTGACTGGATCGTCTTTCTTTGTGCCATCATTGGATTTTTTAACTCAATTTGATGATGCGTAAACGCCAGTTTTAGGTAATAAAAAAGCAATGCCATGGCATTGCTTTTTTATTGAAATGGTTTTTTATTCACTATAGTTGAATAAAGATCTAACCGTTTCTAATGTCTCATCAATGGTTTTAATACTTGCTGGACAGATGAAAATAGTATCATCACCGGCAATAGTACCTAATATCCCTTCTGGTTTGCCTATTGAGTCGAGCAAACGGGCGATTAATTGCGCAGCACCAGGGCTAGTTCTTACCACGATCATGGCTTGGTTATGATCGACATCCAATACCAAATTTTTAACTGGGCTACCCGCAGTAGGTACGCCTAGCTCGGCAGGGAGGCAATACACCATCTCTTGCTTAGCGTTGCGAGTGCGTACAGCACCAAATTTGCTGAGCATACGTGATACTTTAGATTGATTAATATTACCGAATCCTTCGGCTTGAAGCGCATTAACAATCTCGCTTTGGCTTCCAAAACGTTCTTCTTTGAGAATCGCTTTAAAAGTGCGTACGAGCTCATCCTGATTTCTTGTCGCTGGCATAGTGATAATTCATCTTATAGTTGTTATTCAAAAATCTAGCACATTTTGAATAGATTGACTTATTAAGTCAAGAAAGAATCAGATTTATTGAATAAAAATTCATTTTTTAATGGAACTTTAAACTGACACTAATAACTAATCCGGCGACTCATTTAAACCATAGGCTTTAGGATAAGGGTAACGATTGTTTTGTCAGTACCAATAGCGTATCACCATTTATAGACAATAGATTGAGTTTTCCTTTAGAGAAATCAACTTGTTCTACCAATGAAATCGCTTGCATCAGTTCAGCTTCTTGGGTGATTAAACTATCGATACAGGCTTTCATAGTCGAACCTGATGGTGCAAGTTGAAGCAAGTGACCTTGTTGGGCGTAACGACCAAAAAATTGATTACAGCTATTATTACCTGTCAGTTCACCGTTTGGAGCAAAAACTAAATTTGCTGGGCTATTATTAATGGTAGGAGTGTCGAGGACGACTTCTACATGCCAAGTACCAATTAATTGTTCATTTGAGACAATTTGAGTGTGGCTTTGACAAGCACTAAGGCCTAAAAATATAACAGTGGCGCCGAGAATATGCTTTATCATGTTAAGAGATTTCCATATACCAAAAAATTGCCGTTATTCTACTACTTGAGTGTGAATAAGAGCGTAAATAATTGTAATGTTTTGGATTAATGAACATTATTTAACGTATTAAAGAGTCGCAAATGATCAAATTAGTTAAAGTGTTACATTTCGTCGGTTTAATCATGTTGTTGGTGGGTGTCGGCTTATATTGGCAAAGTGATATCGGTCAACAAGTCAGTGGGATGTTGGTCATTGCTTCACTCATTGGCGTGGGAACACTAATTATGTCTCCGCTGCCCGTTGCGCTAGTGATAGAATGGGCTAAGAAACAATCTCCCAATTCAGGGTCAAAGGAATAATCATTGTCATTTATTATCCGTAAGGCGTTATTAACCGATGTTGCTGCTATTGTGCAGTTAGAACGAGCCCATGTTGATGATGAGTTGGTAGGTTCAAATAGCCAACTTCATGCTCATTCATTTACCAAAGCAGAGGTGAGCCAGTTGATAAATCAACATTGGTTTATCGTAGCTGAAGAGCAAGGGGTGATCATTGGGTATGTGATGGCGGCAAAATGGTCATTTTTTTCCTCGCAACCATTGTACCGACATATTATTCAAAAACTTAAGTTTGCCGATTTAAATGGACAAGCTTTATCGACGACTAACACGTGCCAATATGGACCCGTTTGGATACAAGAATCAAAACGCGGCCAGGGAGTTTTTTCGGCGCTGGTTACCGAATTAAAAAAACAAGTGGCAGATACCTTTCCATTTATGGTGACGTATGTTGCCGCTGACAATGCGCGTTCGTTGGCAGCACATCAACAAAAAGCCGCAATGACAGAGATTGATCAATTTCGTTTTGAACAACGTGATTATTGTTTACTGGCCACAGCTAATATTACGTGATCGTTATACTAAGGGGTGTTGATAAAGTGGTTATTTATGAGGAATATTATGAGTACTAACTTTGAAGCACTCTTTTCACCCTATTTGGATTTAAGGTTATCTGCATTTGACAATATGAAGCTAATAGCCGCGGTGTTGACTGATGCGACAGAGTTGTATGAGTGTGTTGAAGCCGATTTACAAAATCCAGATGATCCGCAATTGCAGCAATCGGGGTATTTTGTGCGCTGGCAAGACATGTGGCTATTTTGTGGCGTAACCAATAATTATCAAGCAGCGATTACGCTATTTACCGATGTCGAGCGGATTAACTTAGCGTCTATCAGTGTCAAAGTAGTGCCCGTAATGACAATGCAACAAGTGTCGTTTATGTGTATTGAAAGTTCACATTTCGATCATTGTTAACGAGTTCGATCACCTTGTACTTATGCTGACTTAGTTTGATTACGCTTAAGTCTATTTGGGCTAAAATTATTGGTGTGCAATAGCCTTGAGAGGCTTTAATACGATCTAGATTTTGTCTGAGTTTGGCTCATTGATCTTATTGAGTTAGATTATTAATCTAGATTATTTATCGGGATCATTGAGCTTCATCAACACTAGTGGTCGTTGTTCACTGTGATAGCGACGATACAACTGAGTGATGTCTGCTGGTATCGCTGATAAATCATTTTGACCTATCACGTCATTTTGATCTATAACGATAAAGTGCTGCTGTTGATATAAGCCAATTAACCACGGATGAGCAAACAAGAAGCAATTTTTAGCGGTTAATTTGGGCACGATAAATTTCAATAACTGAGTTGAAAGCTGTTGTCCACGGTAGTCAGGGTGAACCAATAATCCATTGATTAATTGATATTGGCCAATAGGTTTAACTCTTACCGCAGCGATTATTTTTTGCTGGCTTATATCAACTTCATCAGTAGCTGGTGGGCTTAGATGATGAATGACAGCCACAGACTCTTTCTGAGCTAATCGAGCATACGGCATATGTTGACGATAGAATAACTTGATTGCAGACCACTGTTTAATGGCTGGCAAGTTAATGGCTGGCAAGTTAATGGCTGGAATGTCAGTAATAGGCCTGTTTATCGTACAGGGGTTAGTTGCCGTTGATGGCTGGTGGTTTGCTGTTATCTTTGTGTTTAGCCAAGTGGGTTGATACATAATCTGAGCCATTGTTGATATTAAATGTTGAGATCAAATCATTGTATTGCCAATGATAGATAAAATAAAACCGCCAGTTGGCGGTTTTATTTTTTATCGTGTTAGCTTAATACAGACACTAGCTTAAGACGATAATTATGCTGGCTGATTATAAACCTGCATCTGCACGAAGTGCTTCAGCTTTATCAGTCGCTTCCCAAGGGAAGATATCTCGGCCAAAGTGGCCATAAGCAGCAGTTTGCTGATAGATTGGGCGTGCCAAATCTAGCATTGCTGTTAAGCCGTATGGACGTAATTCGAAGTGTTGGCGTATTAATTTAATCAATACTTCTTCTGATACTTTACCGGTACCGAATGTTTCAATACTAATAGACGTTGGCTCTGCAACACCAATAGCATATGACACTTGTAGCTCACAACGGTCAGCTAAACCAGCAGCAACGATATTTTTAGCTACATAACGTGCAGCATAAGCCGCGCTACGGTCTACTTTTGATGGGTCTTTACCAGAGAAAGCACCACCACCGTGACGAGCCATACCGCCGTAGGTATCTACAATAATTTTACGACCTGTTAAACCACAATCACCAACAGGGCCACCAATCACAAAGCGACCAGTAGGGTTGATAAAGTATTTAGTGTCTTTGTTTAACCATTGAGCAGGTAATACCGGCTTGATGATAGTTTCCATTACCGCTTCAATTAAATCAGCTTGACTCACGTCTTCACGATGTTGAGTAGATAATACAATCGCATCAATACCGATGATTTTGCCATCATCATAAGCAAACGTTACCTGGCTTTTAGCATCTGGGCGTAACCAAGGTAGTGTGCCGTCTTTGCGTACTTCAGACTGACGCTTAACTAATTTGTGCGCGTAAGTAATCGGTGCAGGCATTAATACATCAGTTTCATTGCTGGCATAACCAAACATTAAACCCTGATCACCAGCACCTTGCTCTGCAGGGTCTGAACGATCAACACCTTGATTGATGTCTGGTGACTGTTTGCCTATGGCATTAAGTACCGCACATGAATCAGCATCAAAACCCATATCTGAATTGGTGTAACCGATTTCGCGTACGGTTTTACGGGTAATTTCTTCAATGTCTACCCAAGCAGAAGTGGTGACTTCACCGCCCACTAATACCATACCGGTTTTGACATACGTTTCGCACGCAACACGAGCCTTTGGATCTTGCTCAAGTATTGCGTCTAATACCGCATCAGAAATCTGATCGGCGATTTTATCTGGATGACCTTCTGAGACAGACTCAGAGGTAAACAAGTGCTTTGCCATAATAGGAGAATCTCGTTGGTTGCATTTGAATATACGTCTAGACGTCTATTTTAGTCGAAATCTAATTTGATAACACCCCTTTGTACGAATTTAACTGGAGAATTGTGCAATGGAGCATAATTTTTTTGTTAATCATAGATATGTTTATACTGGTGAAAAATCAAGTGTTTGATTCATATTGCTTTATTTAAATGCTCATCGACTTGCGCGGTGTATTTATCATAAAAATAGACAATGTTTTTGATAGATTAGAGATTATATTGCCTAATCAGAGCCATAGCTCTGCCAATCACGATACTTTTTATTTACAAGTGGCAATAAATAATTACTCTGTATTTATCTCATGTTATGGTCATGCTGACCATTTGATGCTGTATTTACGATGTTTATTTATTGGCATTGTATGAAATCACCGTTTATTTAACGGTTAAAAAGAAACCCGAAAAATTTTAATTTGCGTCACATCGCCTTGTAGGGGAAAATATGGCTTCACAATTGCCCGTTAGACCTTACAAACAAGCAGGAGAGAGCATGTCATCTCGTAAAGTACTCGCTAACGCTATTCGCGCCCTAAGTATGGATGCGGTTCAAAAAGCTAACTCTGGTCATCCAGGTGCCCCAATGGGGATGGCAGATATCGCCGAAGTGCTATGGAATGATTTTCTAAAGCACAATCCAACTAATCCTAACTGGGTCGATCGCGATCGTTTTGTTCTGTCAAACGGTCATGGCTCTATGCTTATATATTCTTTATTGCATTTAACTGGCTATGAATTGCCTATTGAAGAGCTAAAGCAATTCCGTCAGCTGCATTCAAAAACGCCTGGTCATCCTGAATATGGTTATACCCCTGGTGTTGAAACTACAACCGGTCCTTTAGGCGCTGGTTTGAGTAATGCTGTTGGTATGGCTATTGCGGAAAAAACCTTGGCGGCTCAGTTTAACCGTCCAGGCCACGACATCGTCGATCACTTCACCTACTGTTTCTTAGGTGATGGCTGTTTAATGGAAGGTATTTCTCACGAAGTCAGTTCATTAGCCGGAACATTAGGCCTTGGAAAGTTAGTCGCATTTTGGGATGACAACGGTATTTCTATCGATGGTCATGTTGAAGGCTGGTTCACTGATGACACTCCTAAGCGTTTTGAAGCCTATGGCTGGCACGTTATTGCCGATGTAGATGGTCATAATCCTGATGCTATCCGCGCCGCGATTGAACAAGCTAAATCTGTAACAGATAAGCCATCGATGATTTGCTGTAAAACCATTATTGGTTTTGGTTCGCCTAACAAGTCGGGTAGCCATGATTGTCATGGTGCACCATTAGGTGATGCTGAAATTGCAGCAGCTCGTGAGTTCTTAAACTGGCCACACGCTCCTTTTGAAATCCCATCTGATGTGTATGCTGGTTGGGATGCTAAACATAAAGGTGTTGCTAACGAGTCATTATGGAATGACAAGTTTGCTGCTTACCAAGTTGCGTTCCCTGAACTGGCTGCAGAATATGAACGTCGCGTATTAAAAGGTGACTTACCTGCAGATTTTGAAGCAAAAGCACAAGCCTTTATCCAAGAAAGCCAAGATAAAGCCGAAGGTATTGCGAGTCGTAAAGCGTCTCAAAATTCAATTGGTTTCTTTGGTGCTATGTTGCCTGAATTACTTGGCGGTAGCGCTGACTTAGCCGGTTCTAATTTAACGCTTTGGTCTGGTTCAAAAGGTATTCAAGACGATCCTGCCGGTAACTACATCTATTACGGTGTACGTGAATTCGGTATGAGCGGTATTATGAACGGCGCGTCGTTACATGGTGGTTTTATTAACTATGGCGCAACTTTCATGATGTTCATGGAGTACGCACGTAACGCGGTACGTATGTCAGCATTAATGGGCATTCAAAACATTTTCGTTTATACCCATGATTCAATCGGTCAAGGCGAAGATGGCCCAACTCACCAACCGGTTGAGCAATTAGCTAACTTACGTTTAACGCCTAATATGGCTGTTTGGCGTCCATGTGATGCTGCGGAAACGGCAGTATCTTGGAAGGCGGCGATTGAACGTCGTGATGCACCAACTTCATTAATCTTTAGCCGTCAGGGTCTTAAGGCACAAGCGCGTACTGCTGAGCAATTAGCTAACGTAGCTAAAGGTGGTTATGTACTGTCTGATTGCCAAGGCACTGCTGATGTGATTTTGATTGCCACAGGTTCAGAAGTGCAGTTGGCGATGGATTCTGCCGCAGAGCTCACCAAACTAGGTCAAAAAGTGCGGGTAGTTTCTATGCCTTCTACGACTGAGTTTGATAAGCAAGATGCTGCTTACAAAGAATCTGTACTACCAAAAGGTGTCACTAAACGTGTTGCGGTTGAAGCGGCACATACTGACTTCTGGTACAAATATATTGGTTTTGATGGTGCTGTAGTGGGTATGACCACCTTTGGTGAGTCTGCTCCTGGTGGTGATTTACTTAAACATTTCGGCTTCACTGTTGATAATGTAGTAAAAACTGTCCAATCTTTAGGATAATCATCTGAGATTAAACACTTATCTATTAGGTGTTTAATCTGTATAATAACGGCCTGCAATACTATTGTAGGCCGTTTTTTTATCTCTTTAATTCACGTGAAATAATATATGCTAAGTCACTTATTAATAGATGTTTTTATCATAATTTGTTGAATAATAAGTGCTTCGGATAATTACTCTGGACCCTAAATGATTCGAGTTGCAATTAATGGTTATGGCCGGATTGGCCGCTCAATACTTCGTGCATTGTACGAATCTGGAAAACGTCAACAAATCCAAATTGTGGCGATCAATGAGTTGGCAAAGCCAGAAGCCATATGTCATTTAACTCAATATGACACGACTCATGGTCGTTTCAAGCATACCGTTAAGCTAAATGGTGATCAGTTGCTTATTGGTGATGACAGCATTTTGTTACTCAATCAACCCGATGCTAATTTATTGCCTTGGGCTGAACTTGATATCGATATCGTTTATGAAGCCACCGGCAGCTTAATTGATCGTCAAGCTTGCGAAGCACATATTCATGCAGGTGCTAAGCAAGTGCTGATAAGCCATCCTTCTTCTGCAGATGTTGATGAGACCATTGTATATGGTGTTAATCATGATTTGTTGCGCGCAGAGCATACCGTTATTTCTAACGCATCTTGCACTACCAATTGTATTGTTCCGGTTATCGATGTATTGGATAAACATTTTGAAGTCAAGAGTGGCGCCATTACCACTATTCACTCGGCGATGAACGATCAACAAGTGATCGATGCTTATCATGATGATTTACGTCGAACTCGTGCTGCTGGTCAATCTATTATTCCGGTAGACACAAAATTAGCGCGAGGCATTGAGCGTATTTTGCCGCACATGAAAGATAAGTTTGAAGCGATTTCTGTTAGGGTGCCAACCATAAATGTGACCGCGATCGACCTGTCTGTCACGCTAGAGAAAAAGGTCAATATTGAGCAAATTAACCGTGTGTTACAACTTGCGTCAAACGGCAGTTTTAATGGTATTTTAGGCTATACTGACGAGCCTCTGGTATCGTGTGATTTTAACCACGATCCACGTTCAAGTATTGTAGACGGAACCCAAACGCGTGTCAGTGCTGGCCACTTGGTCAAATTATTATTATGGTGCGACAACGAATGGGGTTTTGCCAACCGCATGCTGGATACTAGCTTAGCGATGATTCAAGTAAAGTTAGATCGATAATATCAACAGATTATGTCGCAATGGGTTAAGCCGGTTGCGCAGCAAGACTTTGTATTAACTTAAAAAGGAACTGCTAATTATGGCAATTATTAACATGACAGATTTAGATCTACAAAATAAGCGTGTGCTTATTCGTGAAGATTTAAACGTACCTGTCAGCGACGGTGTTGTAACAAGTGATGCACGTTTACGCGCATCATTACCTACCATTCAACTCGCATTAAAAAAAGGCGCTGCCGTAATGGTGATGTCTCATTTAGGCCGCCCAACAGAAGGCGAGTTTAACGCTGAATATTCAATGCAGCCGGTAGTCGATTATTTAGCTAAAGCGTTAGACTGCCCAGTGCGCTTAGTGAGTGATTATCTTGATGGCGTTGACGTGAATGTTGGCGAAGTTGTGGTATTTGAAAACGTTCGCTTTAATATTGGCGAAGGTAAAAACGATGAAGCTCTGTCTAAAAAAATGGCAGCATTATGTGATGTGTATGTAATGGACGCATTTGGTACGGCTCATCGTGCCCAAGCATCGACTCATGGTGTAGGTGTTTATGCTCCTATTGCTTGTGCTGGGCCATTATTGTCGCAAGAATTAGATGCATTAGGCAAAGCGCTTGATAACCCTGCTCGTCCAATGGTGGCGATAGTAGGTGGTTCTAAAGTGTCGACTAAATTAACTGTGCTTGAAAGCCTATCAACTAAGGTTGACCAGCTTGTTGTGGGTGGCGGTATTGCCAATACCTTTATCGCAGCTGCGGGTTATAACGTCGGTAAATCATTGTATGAAGCTGATTTAGTGGAAGAAGCAAAGCGTCTTGTGGCAAATGCGAGAAGCCGTGGTGGTGATATTCCTGTACCAACAGATGTTGTTGTAGCAAGCGAATTTAGCCCAACTGCAACTGCAACATTAAAGTCAGTAGCAGACGTGACCGACAGCGATATGATTTTTGATATCGGCCCAGATAGCGCAGAAGCACTGGCTAAAATTATTGAACAAGCAGGAACGATCGTCTGGAATGGTCCTGTTGGCGTGTTTGAGTTTGATCAATTCGGCGAAGGTACTAAGCGTATTGCCCAAGCCATTGCTAATTCTAAAGCGTTTTCTATTGCTGGCGGTGGTGACACGCTAGCGGCAGTCGATAAGTATAACATTGCTGACAAAGTGTCTTATATTTCAACCGGCGGTGGTGCTTTCCTTGAGTTTTTAGAAGGTAAAGAATTACCCGCTGTAGCAATGCTTGAAAAGCGTGGCGCTTAGATCACATATCAAGTATTTGTACCGTAAAACCTAATAATAATTATTATAAAAAAATGCTCTGTCATAACCTACAGGATGTAGGTTGTGCCAGAGTTTAAAATCCGTCCAAACGATAGCGACCTAGGTGAGTAATCACCCTATTAATGGAGAACAAAATGGCTCTTATCTCTCTACGACAACTGCTTGATCATGCTGCAGAGCATGGTTATGGCGTCCCTGCATTTAACGTGAACAACCTTGAACAAATGCGTGCAATTATGCAAGCGGCTGAAGCAACTGACAGCCCTGTTATTGTGCAAGCATCTGCTGGTGCACGTAAATATGCTCGCCCACAGTTTTTAAAATATCTTATGGCTGCTGCGCTTGAGCAGTATCCAGATATTCCGGTTTGTATTCATCAAGACCACGGTACTGATCCTGACATTTGTCAGCGCTCAATCCAGTTAGGTATGTCATCAGTAATGATGGATGGCTCGTTAATGGCCGATGGTAAAACACCCGCGTCATACGAGTATAACGTGGATGTGACTCGTCGTACTGTGGCTTTTGCTCATGCATGTGGTGTGTCAGTTGAAGGTGAAATCGGTTGTTTAGGCAGTTTAGAAACTGGCCAAGCAGGCGAAGAAGATGGTGTGGGTGCTGCGGGTATTCTCAGCATGGACCAAATGCTAACAACTCCAGAAGAAGCAGCGCGTTTTGTTGCCGATACTCATGTTGATGCATTAGCTATTGCGATTGGTACCAGCCATGGAGCTTATAAGTTTAGTCGTAAACCTACTGGTGATGTATTACGTATAGACCGTATTAAAGAAATTCATGCGCGTATCCCTAACACGCATTTAGTGATGCACGGTTCATCTTCTGTACCGCAAGAGTGGCTGAAAATCATCAACCAGTATGGTGGTGAAATTCCAGAAACTTACGGCGTACCATTAGAAGAAATCGTTGAAGGTATTAAGCACGGTGTGCGTAAAGTGAACATTGATACCGATTTACGTTTGGCATCAACGGGTGCAGTGCGTAAATTCTTAGCTGAACATCCTGCTGAATTTGATCCTCGTAAATTCTTAAAAGCATCAATGGAAGCGATGGCTGACATTTGTACGACTCGTTATGAAGCATTTGGTTGTGCGGGTATGGCCTCTAAAATTAAGCCTAAGTCACTACAAGCAATGTATAAAGCTTATCAATCTGGTGAACTTGACCCTAAAATCATGTAAACCTTTTTTACGTTAAAACAGCAAATCAGCTCATTTTTTGAATGAGCTGATTTTTTTGTAAATTAATAACGAAAAACGTTGTTTTTTTAAACGCTATCTAGCATCATCCTCGCCTTAAAAATTGGCGCAAAAACGTCATCATTTATTGATATAACCTTATTCCGTTAGCCATCTTTAATAGTTGAACTCATTATATGCTTGTTAAGCCGAATGCACCTTTATCCTTATTTTCACTGACCTGGCCATTGTTCGTCGACTTTGCTTTGCACTTTTTAACGGCAGCAATTAATACTTTTATGATAAGCCATGTGTCGTATCAAGGTGTGGCGGCGCTGTCGGTTGGTAATATGGTGTTTGAACTGGCCATTACGTTATTTAGTTTCGTCAGTATTGGCGCTAGTGTTGTCATTACTCAGTATTTAGGGGCTAATAATAAAGCTGCAGCCAGTGCCGTAGTGTATTCATCTATCGGATTCAATTTTTTAGTTGGTTTGGTCGCAGCGGTAGGTATTTTAACCGGCTCAACCATGATGTTGAATCTAATGAACTTACCTGCGGAGCTTATGGCCGATGGTAAATTGTATTTACAAATTGTCGGTTTGTGTTTAATTCCCGAAGCGATGGCCATGTGCTTAGCGGCCGGAATGCGGGCTCATGGTTTTACCCAGCAAGCTATGTGGGTAACATTATCGATGAATGTGATCACCTTTATCGGCAACTTATTATTGCTCTATGGTTGGTTTGGTTTGCCACAAATGGGTGTAGCAGGGGTTGCGATTAGTACTGTTGTTGGGCGACTAGTGGGTGTGAGCATTATGATGGTGTTGTTTGTACGCTATACCAAAATACCATTACACATTCCGAGTATTTTGCGTCCAGATAAAGTCATGCTAAAAAAAGTGTTTCACATTGGTTTACCTGCCGCCGGCGAAAACGTCTCGTGGATGCTGCAATTTATGGTCGTCACTTCTTTTGTTGGCTTAATGGGTGATAAAGCCTTAGCGGCGCAGTCATTATATTTTCAAATTTGTATGTTTATCTTATTGTTCGGGCTATCGATAGGCATAGGTAACGAAATTATTATTGGTCATATGGTGGGGGCTAAGCAATTAAAAGCTGCAGAGCATCAAATGTATCGCGCATTAAAATTGGGTTTGATTGTTACCAGTGTTGTGGCTTTATTCGTTGCAATATGGGGACCTAACCTTGTCGGTCTGTTTACTGATGAACAGGACATTATTGTCCTTGTGGGGCAATTATTTGTACTCACGTTAGTTATGGAGCCCGGTAGAACTTTTAATTTAGTGGTGATTAATGCGTTAAGAGCTAGCGGTGATGCCAAGTTTCCGTTTTTTATGGGCTTATTTTCAATGTGGTGTATCGCGGTACCAGGTGCTTATTATCTCGGGATCCATTTAGAGTATGGTTTATTGGGTATTTGGGCTGCCTTAGCGCTTGATGAGTGGGTTAGAGGGTTGGCGATGTTGTGGCGTTGGCGCAGTGGCCGTTGGCAGGCTAAGAGCCTTGTTGCTTAACGCTTAAGGGGATGACTATTTTTCAATTCTGCAATCAAAGTGTTAGTATGCGTGGGAATTTTAAGCGCATGACCCCCCATTAGATTTTGTAAATCGTAAATAAAGGACGAAATGACATGAAAAAACTGCTACTTACTGCAGCTATTACACTAACCATGCCATTTGCAGCACATGCTGGAAGTGAGTTTGTTGAAGGTGATGCCACTCTTGCTGGTGAAGCAGAATTAGGTGCGACTTTAACCACAGGTAATACCGATACTTCTTCGTTTAAAGCGCGCCTAGCGTTGAAACAAGAATTAGGTGACTGGGAAAACGAGTATGTGTTTGAAGGATTATACAAAGAAGATACCGAAGAAGTGACTGCAAAGCGTTATTTTCTTGGTGTGCAAGGTGACTATCAAATTAATGATTTGAGCTATTTGTTTGCTAACACTAACTATGAAGTTGATCCATTCACTGGTTATGATTTCACTTCAACGACGTCAGCTGGTTATGGTTACCGTTTTATTGATACCGACAGAATGTCTTTAAAAGCGGAGGCGGGTCCTGGTTATATTTACCAACAACTTGATGAAGAATCAGCACTGGCAGAAGGTTATGATAGCGACGACAGCGTTGTTGCTCACGCGGTGATTGATTTCCAAACCAAGATCAGTGATTCATCTAAGTTCCAACAGAAATTTATTGCCGATTGGGGTAGTAAATTAGATGCGCGTTCTGAAACTTCATTAACTGCCAATATCGTAGGTGCTCTAGCGATGAAATTTGCCGTTATTGTGCGTTATAACAGTGAACCGCTTGATGACAAAGAAAGCACTGATACTGAAACAAACATGACATTACTTTACGCATTTTAAGTGACTAATCTAAAGCCTAGTTCACTTGAGTGTAAGTAACAGAAAGCTGGCTTTGCCAGCTTTTTTTATGGGCTGTTAGCTGTAATATTGTCTTACCTATATACCAAAAACACTGACTATTGAGCCATTGTGAAGCCGTAACTTACTTATTCAATCGGTAGTACACTAAGGCATCCACTCGCTTGTCAATATACATCCAACCGTTATTCATCGCTAATTAGGTTGATTTTACTTTTAATCAGCTTGCTATTGATGGCTCAATTTCTGCTATTGCCAGCGCGATCACCAGCAATAATATTAGCTCTGTATTGACCATGGTCTTAACCTTTCCCATTTTAAACCTGGGCGAATCAACAATAATATGAATCAATAATAATATGAATTAACAATAATATGAATTAACAATAAGATTAATTAGCAATTTCTATATTCAATATCATGCAATTATACCTTGCGCAAATAATCGCTATATTCGCGGACTGGTTCACGAATTAGCAATATTATCCGGAGGATAGCTGGCTTAACATCCATTAAACTCTCACTTTGAGAGTATACTTTTTGAATCAGTCGATACACTGAGACAGGGCGATGCAAATAGGATGTTGTTGGTTCGACAATACACAACGTTTGTTGGTCGATCAGACCACGGCAGCCCAGTGGCATTTAAATGATCACGAGTATTGGATTCTGAGCCAGTTAGTCCTGCATCGTGGTCAAGTCGTTCCCTTATCTATGCTTGAAACAGTGGCCATTTCAGGCGACTGTCCTCATCAATTATCTCATGCTGAACTACTCGATATTATCGGCAAAATTATTAATTACATGTGTAAGCGCCATACCAACCTTATTGAATATGTACCTGAACAGGGGGTGATTTTATATTCAACTGCAACCGCTAAGCGTACTAAAATCTTGGAATTACCTGAACGGCTATTATCTTTAGGTCAGTATCTGTTTATTATTGTTATTCTACTATGTGTATTATTATTTGTTTACTCTAAGCTTAACCCTCCAGAGTTTGCTCAAGCCGATGTATTGCGACAAGTGCTAAGCCCTGATGGACGTATTGTTCAGTTGTTTGTGTTTGGCAATAATAATCAGCAAGATGCCATTTTGCATGCGGACTGCTTATCATCGCAACTACGCCTTTGTCACAATATTCGCTGGGATTCCATTCACGTTGCTTTGTCGGCCAATCAAGATTATATGAGTTTCACTTTAACCGACTCCAGTGAAGCGACACCATTAATTAATAGTATCAAAGTCAGTATCGATAATATGGGTACGCCATTTATCACCCAGCAATGGCTACAAAAGGTACACATTTGTGGCTAGATTAAGAACCCTATTATTACATATTAAAATACGCCGATTACTACAGTCAAAACGCGGCAAACTTTTTTTTGTATTAAGTTTTCTATTCATTATATTCATTGCTACCAGTGTGCTTAATCGCATTGCAAATACCCATAATGTTTGGTATTTCAATTGCCATGCCGATGGTTATTTCAGTCAACAAGGAGAGTCGTCGTTAACGGTTGATAAAAGCAATTTATGGTTAATGCTAGATATTGATCACCATCAAGCTCAGCTGACTTATAAACTCGAGTCCGCAACCGACGTTACCGAAATTGCTCAACTATTAGGTAAGGTTAAACATGTTGATATTGGCTCATTTACTTATCATTTAGCGTTAACACTGCAACCTATCAGTTGGCAACAAAACAGTCGGCTGCAACCATATTTACGAAATGAATATGGTGTTTCTGCTCACCACTTAATGGCTGGTTCTAGCGTATCTCAGCAGATTCAGGTAATTGACTTAGATAATACATTGACGAGAGCAACGTTAAAATTTCTGCCAAGTAATAACATCTGGTCCTGTCAGTTACTATCAGCCAATACTTCCGATTGATTTTGATTGAAAAAATTAACTTTTAGCTTAATATTCCCATTGCGGTATAGTAGTTATGTGTCAATTTTAAAAGGTGTGTGAAATATATAGTGGCAAAAGTTAAAGTAAAACAAGAAGAAGCGTTATCAATAAAGTTCAGTCATCAAATGGGCCCTGGTGATCAACGGGTATTTGATCTGTATTTTTATTTGCCAACAGAAATGGGTATTGGTTCGCATACCTTAGATGAAGAGGATTATTATCACAGTAGTATTCTTGGGCGTCGTTCTTATTATTCTAAAGGGCTGCATTTACCCTTAGTTCAGTCCCGTTTCGTCAGTTTAAATAAACGCACCTTAGAAGAGTTTCGTTTATACCTCAATTTATTCGCTTATCAATTTGCTGTCGCCATTGAAACTGACGTTAAAGAGTTGCACCAAAAACTAGAATTAAATGAATTTTATCCTGCTTTAGATGAGCTTTGTGATGTGGTTGCGCAACTATTGAAAAAGTTTCGACGCAATGAACCGAATGATCCTAAGTGGAAATCTTATTTTGAGCATGCCGATAATTACTTGTCTTGGTTTTGTGAGCAGCAGTTATTAAAGACATTGGCACGTAGTCCTAGAAGTGCTGACTATAGTGATGTTAAAGAAAAAGTGCTCAATTTATGCCGTAACGAGAATCACTACCGCGAGCAAGTATGCAAATATAACTCTATGCAAACCCAGCAAGACGCTAACCGTATTTCAAATAAGATGTTGCTATTGCGTCGACTCATTCAACAAGGCGTAGTATTAAAAGAAGAATTAAAACCGCTTGGAGTAGGGTTAAAGAAATTTGTTACTGGCGTCGCCACTGGGTTGGTGATGTTGGTGGTATCGGCATTGATTATAAAAGCCCAAGGTTTCTTTAATGGCTTAACCTTGACCTTGTTGCTGACGTTAGCGGTTATTTATGGTTTCAGGGAAATCTTTAAAGAGGATTTTCGTAATGCGATGTGGCGGCTTATCCAACGCGGTCGTCCAAGATGGAGCCGTATTTTACGGGATACCACGACTCAAACCGTGGTGGCTAAGCAGTTAGTTTGGCTCGAATTCATGCGCAGCCAAGATATTCCCAAAACGGTGGCAGATATTATGAGGCAACGCCACAGCCAGAATAAAGTGGATTCGGAAGTACTGCATTATCGTATTGCGACTAAGGTGGCAAATAAGCCTTTTGAGGCTGATTATTCACAAATTCAAGAACAAGTGAACTTCAGTTTAGTGCCTTTTGCCCGCCATTTAGAGCGAGGAAAAGCTAAAATATACTCAGAAAGTGAAGGTAATATTAGTAATGAGTCTGTAGAACGTCGTTATCAAGTCAATTTGGTTGCGGTGTTACGTGACGGAAAGCAACAACCTGAATATGCTCGCTTTAAAGTGACCATGAATCGTTCAAGCATTGTTGAAATTACTGAAAGTAAACTACCTGATAATGTTCAGCCTTTCAGGCTCGAATCAGATGAGATCCTTCCTGAAGTGGTGAGTCATCCGAAACCACACGCTTAAGATTAGGTTGGACACCATAATAGTATGTTGATGTTCATCGAGTAGCCCAATGAATGGGCATTATCCATTCATTAAACAACCGTGCAAATTGAATATCACCTGACGTTACACAATACTGCGTCAGGTGATTTAATCTATCAATTTTACGGCGGTTATTACTTTAATTGTTACTTTAAGTGCTACTTTGTTTATTCGTAGGACGAGTAAAGGCTTGGCAAATGTTCTGGTCAACAGATTGTTTAGCTCTTTTTAAGGCTATTTCAGCGTTAGCAAGGTATGTATCCAAACTTTGTGGCTGCAAATAGCTGGCGATACCAATGTTAATCCCTTCACCTAAATTCTTTTCTTCAAGACTTTGAAGCATATTAATCGCATATTGATGTGCAGAGTTTGCATTTGTTTCGGTCAGTAAGATAACGAGCTTTCCGAGCTGCCATTGTGCTATTTGGTAATTAAGCGGTAACTCAATCAATAATTGTAGCTCAATGTCTTTTTGGCGCTTTTCAAGCTGGCTCATGTTACCCATGTTACTGAAAATCCCTTCTGGGTTAATGTCCATTACCAGTAAGCTTGAATGTTCTTTAGTGAGCTCGCTAAGTTTGAAAAAATAATTTTCTAGCTCATTTAAACGTAACACTATGGCACTTCTATGGCCAATGACGTTGCTACTACTTTGGGCCGACACCGTTGGGGTTGTCTGTTCAAATGTGCAAATAAGGTATTCAATATCACCTTCAAATGTCAGCTGGCCTGCTAGCGTCGTTTTTAAACAATGCTCATAACGACTGTGGTTAAATGGCATAATTTGCGCAGTCCACTCTCCTTGCAAGCTAATTTGTGCACTAATATTTTGCCATTGATTTTTCAACTCATCGCCGAGTAATTCAGTGATCGAAATATTGGTGTCTCCGTGTAAAGACATCAGGTTATCAAATTGGTTATTACATTTTACTATTAATCCATTTGCATCGGTGAGTGCCGTAGCAACCGCTCCGCTACTCATTAATTGATAGAGATAGGCTTGGCGCTGGCTTTCAAATAATGCGGTAATGTCTTCAAATGTCACTAACCAATAATGCTCATTACTGTTAGGGCATTTTTTACTGCGAATATGGGTTTGCAACATACTACTATTAAGCGTTTCTAAACTGATCTCACCATGCCATTGCTTATTCTCAATTAACGTCTCTTTAATGTGATTGAAGCGATCATCATCAAGGTGTAACACTCGTTGTAAACTGCGGTCTTTAAGAGCGTCAACTGGCAAAGATAATGCCGCAGCTGCTTTGGCATTAATGCTCTGGATTCGACCGTTATCATTAACGATTAAGCAGCTTAATTCGCTGTTAAACAAACCGTTGCTCAATTGAACGCTATTTTGCTTTGCGCGTCGCTCGAGTACAAATCGATGTCTTAGTATAATCAATAAACTGGCTAACAGTGCGATGAGACATCCAGCGATAATGACTACAATTCGCCATTGTGCATAACGAGTGGCAATGTCGTCATGGCGAATATAAGACAATAAAAAGTATTCTCTTTTAGTCTCATATTGACTGGTTAACTCGACTTTTAAATACACGAAAGTGGCATCATGGCTGTGAAACTGGCCAAAGTTATTCATGGCCATCACTCGCCACAATTCTGGGTAAGACTGCTTTAAACTTGCTCCAAGTGCATCGGGCATATTGTCTAGTGGTGCAGGTTGGTTGGCTCCTGCATAGAGGAAGCCTTGAGTATCCAGCATGAGCAATGGTGAATTTTGATTAAAAAAAGCCGGTTTTATAGTTTCAAGTAATTTAACGATCGAATTGTAAGTGACTAAATACCCTTTGATACTTTGGTCTGGATTTTCTATCCATGATAACTGATAAAAATAGGGCTCTAAGATGCCATCAATGGGAGTAAATGCCATGGGTGAAGTGTAAATGTCGTCGCCGCCCATATTTCTGCCCGAGCCTAATAATGCCGCGGGAAGTTGCATGTTATTGAAACTACCGGTGGTGGAAAACTGGAGTTGTCCTTGAGGGTTAAACAATGCCAACCCAAGCAGTTCTGGAATATTGTTAGTTAATGAATCCCAGTTTTCGATGGTTTTTAATTGCAGCTTTTCTGATGGGTTTTGCAGATATTGGCGCAGTAACTCACCTTTGGCGATGATTTGGGTTCTAAACTGCAAAAATGACACTTTGTCAGACGCTAAGGACGCGACAGTTTGTAATTCACTATAGCGTTGGTCTGCCCAATCTTCTTGTAGGCGACGCTCGCCTAAATTGACCACCATACTAGTGACAATAAACACTGCTATTAATAAAATAATCAATTGGCTTAGCAGCGAAAGAATATGCTGTTGCGACCAATGAGTTGCCTGTGAAGAAATTAATAACGAGTTTGAAGAACTCACTGCTTTGTGTTTAGACATGGTGCCACTTTTTTAGCATTCTCTTGGTGGCAATACTAGCATGAAGCCGGCAGTGGCGAAAACGTCTAGCTGCGATTAGGCGCTATTTGTTTAACCAATGTTATCAAGTTCTCGTTATTTAAATACTACGCCATTTTGTTGTGCGATATCGCGGCAGCGGTCAATGTTGACATTTGCGAGTCCGTTAATGGCACTTACTTGAACGAGAGGGATGTAATGAGGTGCAAGCTTAATAAAATCCAGTAATGCAGTGTACGAATTGGCAAGCTTAGGGCGGCAATGCTGTTGGTAGCTTTCAGGTGTATCGGCGTTAAGCGAAATAGACAAACTGTCGATGCATTGACTGAGCTCTGGCAAAATATTGCGTCGATGAAAGTGATTACCCAGGCCATCAGTGTTTAGGCGTACTTTACCGCCTTGTGCTTTTATTGCATGAGCAACTTGCAGTAAGCAGTCAAGGTTTAGAGTTGGTTCACCAAAGCCGCAAAAGACATATTCTTCAACCTCATGAACATCGCCTAACAAGGGCAAAAGGTCCTCAGCAGTAATACGTCGGGTGAGTGATAAGTCATAGTCGTGTACTTGATTTGAGCCATTATGTTTGGGGCAAAATTGGCATCTTAAAGTGCACCTGGCGGTAATGTTGAGATAACGGTGCTTGCCGATATCGTAAACTAACGTTGGTATAGGTGAGGTGGGTATCGGTAAAGTTGTGTCGCTCATGTCAGGCTTTCTTTCATAGAGATTATAGCGGTCATTTTAGCTGAATTTTAATGGTGACTATGTTGCTCAGCTCGCAGATTTTACTGCAAAAAAAACAGAGCTGAGTTAGCTCTGTTTTTTGTTAACAATTGGGATTAATTCAATTAATGGTGCTCGTCAGATCTGAATTCACTTTCAGCAGGTTTAGGTTGCCACCACCAAATAAAAAATCGTTGCCACAAGCGTTTTATATCATCCAAAATGATGTACAAAATTGGCACCAAAATTAACGTCACTACGGTCGAAAATAAAATACCAAATGCGAGCGATGTAGCCATTGGGATTACAATTTTAGCCTGTAAGCTTTTTTCCATAATAATCGGCACTAAGCCAACAAAAGTGGTGAGCGAGGTTAATATAATGGCTCTAAAACGGTAACAACCAGAATCGATAGCCGATTGCATTATCGATTTGCCCTCTTCGCGAGCGCGGTTAACAAAGTCGACCAAAATCAACGAGTCATTTACCACAACCCCCGCTAACGCCACAATTCCGCACAAACTTAACACGCTCATGGATAAACCAAGAATATAGTGGCCAAACAAGGCGCCAATCATGCCAAACGGAATCACCGACATAATGATTAACGGTTGTGTGTACGATTTTAAAGGGATAGCCATTAAAGCATAAATGGTGAACATGGCAAAAAAGAAGCCTTGGGCTAAACCCAGCATGGCATTTTGCTCATCTAAACTGCCACCATCTAAAGCTGAAGCCACTTTTGGGAAGCGCGCGGTGAGTTCAGGTAAAAAGTCTTCCTGAATTTCGGCGACCACTTTAGATGGCTCAACATTGTTTTTATTCACATTGGCACTAATGGTAATTGCTCGGCGACCATCAACTCGGGTGATCGATGCATATGACTCACCCAGTTCGATATTGGCTACCGTTGAAAACGGTACCGCTGCGCCTGACGGGGTGCGGATAAGCATGTTTTCAAGATCGCCCACAGTGCGGCGCTGCTCAAGTGGGTAACGTACCATGACTTTCACTTCTTCTTTATTACGTAAAATACGTTGGGCTTCATAACCATAAAAGCCGTAACGGACTTGGCGAGCTAAATCTGACAGTGTTAATCCTTGCGCTTCGGCTTCTGGACGAATGTTTAAGCGGATCTCGTGTGAACCCGATGAGAAGTTATCGGTAATATCATACACGCCTTCGTAAGTGGCTAGTTTTGCTTTAAGTACCTTAGCGGCCTCAGATAACTGGTCTAAGTCGGTTGCGGTTAAGCGAAACGATAAATCGCCACCGGCATCGTTGGTACTGGCATTGATGTTAAGCTTTTTAACTGACAATAACTCAGGTAATTGATTACGCCACTCTTCCGCAATTGCGACGCCGTCGATTTCACGGTCTTCGCCTTTAGTCAGTTCAGTAAACACAAACGCACTGCTGCGTGAACTAAGTTCGATATAGCTGTGTTTTACCATTGGGTAACCGTATTGCTCTTCAAGCTTGGCGTTCATCTTATATAACGCATCCTCAACTTGTTGCAGTACTTTTAGGGTGTTCTGCTCAGAGCTACCTTCTTCCATTTCAAGCTGGACTTGAATAAAATCTGATGGAATATCAGGGAAGAAAACCCAGCGTACTTTGCCACTTTGCACTAATGCAAGCGACAAAATTAGTACCCCAATAAACACCGCCACCACGCTATATCGTCGCGTAATACAACGTTCTAAAAAGTGACGATAGGTATTATGAATAAAGTGTTGTAACCATTCATTAAGGGCAAATTTAAAGCGCGAGAAAATGTTAGTCGGTGTAGTGCGTTTTTTGATTTTCATGTGGGCCAAATGCGCAGGTAGAATCAGTTTTGATTCGATCAGCGAAAACGCTAAACACAAAATCACCACCATACCGATGGATTTCCAAATAATCCCCATGGGCCCAGACACCATAATCATCGGGATAAAGGCCGCAATAGTGGTGAGTACCCCAAACGTGGCGGGCATGGCTACTTTTTGCACACCTTTTACGACGTTATCCAACGAGTGGCCGTTTTCTTCTAATTCGGTATAGGCACTTTCGCCGATGACAATGGCATCGTCGACGACTATCCCCAGCACCAGAATAAACGCGAATAAGGTCAACATGTTAATCGACATGTTAAACGGTTCAATTGGCATTAATAACATGGTGCCCAAAAAGCACACCGGTAAGCCCATCATTACCCAAAAAGCGAGTTTAAGGTCTAAGAACAAAGCCAGAATAATAAACACCAGCAGGGCGCCATAAAACATGTTCGACAACATCATGTTTAAACGACCTTGCAAGTAGTGAGTTAAATCACCCCAGGTATCAAGTTTAATATTGCTTGGTAAGCTTTTTTTACGTTCAGCAACGTAGGCTTTAACTTGAGATGAAATATCTAACGCATTTTGATCATCAATACTGGTAATTTCAATGACGGCAGCAGGTTTACCGTTAAAACGGGTGTACTCTAAACGCTCTTCAAAATCATCATTAATGGTAGCGACTTGCGGTAACATAATTCGGCTGCCATCTGCGCGAGTCTCTACCACAATTTGGGCAAAGTCATCAGCAGTATAAGCTTGGCCTTTAGTACGCAGTAAGATGTCACCGTCTTGGGCCCGAATAGAACCGCCGGGTAAATCAATCGATGAGTTTTGTACCGCTAAAGCGACTTGAGTAAATGTAATGCCATATTCGCGTAACTTGTCTTCAGACAGTTCAATGCCAATTTCATAGTCTCGAACACCAGTGACTTTTGCACGAGTGACGGCAGGTAAATCGGTGATGTCGTCTCTGATCGCTTTAGCCATTTCTTTCATGTCATGTAGCGTCATGTCGCCATATACAGACACCCAAATGACATTGTTTTCTGGCTTTATTTGATAAATGTTGGGTTTTTCGATGTTATCAGGGAAGGTCGCAATGGCATCAATACGCAGTTTTGCTTCATCTAGTACTTGCTGCACTTCGTAGCCGTCTTCGACTTCAATCGTCACCGAGCCAACACTATCACTGGCAACAGACGTCACTTTTTTAATGCCGCTAATATCTTGAATAGCTTCTTCTATTTTTATATTAATCCCTTCTTCAATTTCTTGTGGCGCAGCGCCAGGATAGGCCACATTGATATTGATGAGATTTAATTCAAACGTTGGAAAAATTTCTTTATTAATAAGCACAGCACTAAACAAACCGCCAATAAGCAAGGCTGCCATCAGTAAGTTGGCGGCGACACTGTTGCGAGCAAACCAGGCGATAATTCCTTTATTAGTATCCATTATTATTCACCTGCAGTCGTAGCGGCTTGGGTGTCAGTATCGACTGGTTCAGTTTTGGTTTCTTCACCAAGAACTTTAATGGCTTGTCCAGAGTTTAAGCTGTTGATGCTAGTGGTTGATACGCGCTCATTCGCTTTGAAACTGCCTTGAATATAAATGGAGTCAACGTCTGAACGAATAATATTCACTGGGCGTATTTCGATAATATTGTCGGCACTTACTACAGCAACCTGACCATTTCGTACTACATGGCGAGGCAGTTTTACCACATCATTAACGGTTCGACCTGTGATCACGGCATTAACAAAACTGCCATATTTTAAAGGTAGTTGGCCTTCGGTTTTGTTGTTACGCAAATAGGGATCATGAATTTCTGCTACCAAATAGACCATGCGAGTTTGTTCGTCGATGACATTTTCGCTGCGCACTATATTGCCTTGCCAAGAGACTTGTTTACCCGCCAGCAATGCTGTGAGTGTGACTGCTGTTTCAGGATTATCGACCGACTCTAAATAAGCGAGATCTTCATTTGCTAACGGCAATCTGATTTCGGCGATACTGGTGTCGTATAGTTCACCTAAATTTGTGCCTAACGTGACATATTGGCCTAAGTCGACATTGCGGGCCTTAATGATGCCGTCAAATGGTGCGCGAATAACGGTGCGGGCTAAGTTACGTTGTGCACGGGCTAATGCCGCTTCTGCATACTTGACGTTGGCTTGTTCTTTTTTCAGTTGTGGGATACGTAACCCAAGTTCTGGCGGTAAGCCTTTACCAAAATCTTTAAATTCAATTTTAGCCACAACACCGCGGGCTTTCTCTTCATTTAATGCTGCAGTGGCCTGTGCGACAGTCGCTTCGGCCTGAATAAGGTCAGCTTCGTAATCAGATGGTTCGATAATGGCTAGTTGCTCGCCTTTTTTAACTACGCCACCGGCAACAAAATTGGCTGAAATACTTAGCATGCGCCCTTGAACTTCGGTGACAAGTTGAGTTTTATATTTAGGGTTAACCACACCATAGGAGGGTAAGTTAAGCGATAAGGTTTGCGGCGTAACGGTTTGCACATCAATTATCGGTACACTGATGGCTTCATCTTTTTGCTCGGGTGTCTCTTGGGTGCTAATAAGTGCCAGGGCTAGCCCAACAAATACAATAATGATCAAGAGTGGTGACAATCTTCTTAGTATGATTTTTATCATTTCTTTTGCGTATCCATGCTGAAATAATGCTAAAGACAGTTAACTTCGTTGGCTAACATGTTCATTCAGATTCATTTTATTACTCATTGCATCTAAATTAACAGAGTATGACGTTTATCTAAATAGCCTGATGTAAATAAAATGTTTCAAAAAATTGTGTTTTTTATGATTCTACGATTAACGCTTAATAAGTTGGTTTTTTTGATATGTTTTAGCAAGAATAAAATACAGTATGAAAGTATTAATCCATAGCCATTAATGGTTTAGAGTCTATTTTGTTGGTGGGTGTTTTTTGTGCATAAATTGACATATCTTGACACTTTGTGGCGGTATTCGGTCTAGTTAATGATGATATATAGCGCTTTAGGGATAAAAAAAGCGAATCACTGGGTAATTCGCTTTAATACTAGTTGGTCAATGTGTTTTAGGACACTGCAAAAAAGCTGCCTAAAAGTTACTTTTTCTTATATTTTTTCGATTTAACTCGAGCATCTTTTGCATTGGCTTTTTTCTTACCAGGCACTTTAGCTTCTTTGTGTTTAGGACGAAGTTCTTCAATCACACGACGTTTCAGTGGGATCTCAATGTATCGTTCAATTTTAGACACAATACGCATATCGTGCGCTTCAACTAGTGATATTGCGGTTCCTTTTGCGCCAGCGCGAGCGGTACGGCCAATTCGATGAACATAGGCGTCAGCAGAACGTGGCATGTCAAAGTTAATCACATGAGTAATGTCATCAACATCGATTCCTCGAGCTGCAACATCTGTCGCCAAAAGCACATTAACTTCGCCTTTAGAAAAACGACCCAATGCTTGGAAACGTTTTTTCTGTTCCATATCGCCGCGCATAAATGCACATGGGATATTGGCTTTTAGTAATAAGCCTTCAAGGCTGGCGACCATTTCGCGAGTTTTAACAAACACAATGGTGCGCGTAACATTTTCTTGTTGAAGAATATGGCATAACAATGCAAATTTATGTGCTTGATCGTCGGCCAAGTGAACCCACTGGTGTACTTTAGCTTTTTCACTGCGTGGCGCTTCAACATCGACCATTACGGGATCGGTTAATAAGTCGCGAGCGAAACGGTTAACCCCATTACCTTCAAGCGTGGCAGAAAACAGCATGTTCTGTTTGCGGCCTTGAGCTTCAATGGCAATTGATTGCACTACTGATGAGAAACCCATATCAAGCATGCGGTCAGCTTCATCAATAATTAAAATTTCAACTTCAGTGGCGTCAAATTTGTCTTTATCTAGGTATTCCATTAATCGACCTGGGGTGGCGATTAATAAATCAACATTGTCTGCAAGTGCTTCTTCTTGTGGGCCATATGGAACACCACCAGTAATAATGACGATATTAAGCTCAAGCCCAGTGGCTAAATGACTTGCATAACGATGAATTTGACTGGCTAATTCACGCGTTGGCGTTAGCACCAAAATACGTGCTTGGCCTTCAAAACGACGAGGGAAGTCAATAAGGTGCTGTAAAGCAGGCAGTAAAAAACTGGCCGTCTTACCGGTGCCAGTTGGCGCACGCGCTAAAATATCCCGCTGATCCATGGCCAATGGAATAGTTTGCTGCTGAATGGTGGTAGGGGTGTTGTGTCCCATGGCCTTGAGTGACTCTAATAAGCTAGGGTCGAGCTGGAAATCTTCAAATTGCATGCGCTGGTCTCGCTGAAAAATAGTTGAGTATTATAGCTGACCTATTGAGCAGGCTAAAGCTTTAAGTAGAATGGGCGGCATAAATCTATCATCGTTTCGCTATATCGCTCTTGTTTGTCGCGGATCGTCATTTGATGATACTGAGTTTCAACAGCAGGATGAGTGAGTGTTTGTGGCTCCGTTGTTGTTGGGTAGTGCTGGATTGCCAATATTGATCGGTTAGCTACCTTTCCTTCAATGCTAATGATATCAAGCTGCTTAGCAACGAATAGACCATAAGTGTTAAGTTGTTGAGTAAAACTGGCTAAACTTTGCAGTGGCAAAATAACACTTGCCGTGCCTTGCGGAGCAAGTAATTGGCTAATCACGCTCTGCAATTCGGCAAAGGGCAAGGTATTAGTGTGCCTGGCGTCAGCTCGTGCGCTATTTTTGGCTTGTGTGCCCTGTTCAAAGTAGGGTGGATTACAAATAATATGGTCGAATAATGGCTCATCATTCTTTTTGTGCAGTTGTTGAAAGTCTTGAATAGCACCGTGAAAGAGTTGCACCGTCTCTGACCAAGGGCTTTGTTTAATATTAAATTGGCAAGCCTTCGCGGCTGCATTGTCTATTTCTACTGCAATAATACTCGTGTGGCGAGGACTACGTTGTGCTGCCATTAAACTGAGCAAACCGCTTCCTGCACCAATATCCAGAATATGCCTTGATTGAGTTAGCTCAGCCCAAGCACCGAGTAAAACTGCATCAGTACTGACGGCCATACCACACTGTTGATCATCGATATGAAATTGCTTAAACGTAAAAGACATAGATAATTGATTACTCTTTCGATTGTATGAACTACTCGAATAAGATCATAACCGCTTTGATTTTTACTGTCGCGTGTTAATTCCCTCTGACCTGTACCGTTGACTTTTTGTTACGAAAAATTAACTTTAAAATCATAGATGTGGTGGATATGTACACAAGTCTTGCCATAAATCGTAACTAAATAGTTTTTTTTAATTGTTTAGGGGGCTGGTGCTTGAGTATTAAGGCGATATTTGATATTAGTTTGCGCGCTTTTTTACTCGTAAAATCGAGTAAAAAGTCTAATTAAGGCTATTTGACAGGGATGTCATGCTGAATACTGAGCTAGCGAGTCATTTTCGTTACTCTCTTAACAAAGTTTACTATTTTCTAAGTGTATTTTTAACTTTACAATTTATTGTTCGTTCAGCTCAGCAGTAGCTAATTATGGCGTAATCAATTAGGTTTGTTAAAAAACATAACAATAAAACGAGGCTAGTAGTGCAAACAACTAAAATGAGTGTGACTGATACGCTAGGGTTAGGGTTTATGACCTTTGCGTTTTTTTTAGGTGCGGGTAACTTAATTTTCCCACCTTTTGCTGGCATGCTTGCTGGCGAGAATATGTCTTTTGCGATGTTCGGTTTCTTAATTACCGCAGTGGGTATGCCACTGATAGGGTTAATTGCCGTTGCGAAAGCTAACGGTAAAGTGATGGCGCTATTACCTGCGTTTGCTGCCACAGCATTAGCCATTGCGATTTATATTATCATTGGCCCAGCATTTGCGGCCCCACGTACTGCGTTGGTGGCGTTCGAAATTGGCGCTAGACCTTTTATTAGTAATCCTGATGCGTTAATGATGCTTGGCGGCAAAGAGTTTAGTATTGCGCAACTTATTTATACTTTAGTGTTTTTCTCCATTGTGATGTTTTTATCTTTATTTCCAGGAAAATTACTCGATAGCGTAGGTAAAATACTTACGCCAGTATTGATTTTACTCTTGGTGGGGTTAGCCAGTTCAGTGATTATTCTTCCTGGCGCAGAGGTGAACCTTCCGGTCGGTGAATATATTAATAGTCCATTAACCAAAGGAATTATTGAAGGTTATAACACCATGGATACCTTGGCATCATTGATGTTTGGTATGTTAATCATCGATTTGTTACGCAAAAAAGGCGTAAACGATGCCGCCGATCAAACTAAGTATTTAGTTCGTGCAGCATTTATTGCTGCTGGTGGTTTAGCGTTTGTGTATGTGTCGTTGTTTTATCTTGGTGCTTCAGCAGGCGATTTTGCTATTGGTGCAGACAATGGCGGCCAAATTTTAACAAACTATGTGACTCATCATTTTGGTAATATTGGTACCTTAATGCTGTCAACGGTTGTAACGCTTGCTTGCTTAACGACGGCCGTTGGCTTAGTTACAGCCTGCTCTGAATTCTTCAATGAATTAATGCCAAAATTATCGTACCAGTTACTAGTGGTTTTATTAAGTGTGATATGTGCCACTGTCGCTAACGTAGGTTTATCGCAATTAATAAGCATCAGTATTCCTGTGTTAATGACTATTTATCCCGTTGCGATAGCATTGGTATTGGTAACCTTTTTGACAGAACGCTTTGCTAGACCTGCTTTTTCGCATCGAGTCGTGCTGAGTGTTGCACTGTTTTTCGGTATCTTTGATGGGTTACAAACGGCAGGCATGGACATGAGCTTCCTTGACTTTATGCCACTGCATGCAGAGGGGATGGCTTGGTTGCTACCTACTGCGTTAACAGCAATTGTGTGTTTGTTTTTACCTCAAAATCAGGCTCAAAAAGCGGATGCTTAATTGTTAAATAGATCATAATTAACAGATCAATATAACGACGTTATGATAGATTATCTAACGTCGTTTTTTATTATTTATTGGATACCGCTTTGGCCAAACCTGCTTATCAACCCGATCCCTTAATTAACCAGTTTCTTGATGACTTGTGGTCAACTAACGGGCTAAGTGATAATACCTTGGTATCTTATCGTACAGATTTACAAAATGCTGAACGTTATGTTTTGACCAAAGGTAAGGATTTGCTGCAAGTTGACCAGGCCTTACTGCGTGACTATCTTGCTGAACGTTTTGATAAACAATTTGCTAAAAGTAGCACAGCGAGACTTCTCAGTAGTTTACGACGTTTTTATGCTTACTTATTAGTTAAACAGAAAATAAGCCAAGACCCTACAGCATTAATCAAGTCGCCCAAGTTAGTTCGTCAATTACCAGATACATTGTCTGAGGCGCAAATAGATAATTTATTATCAGAGCCAAATATTGATGATCCTATCGAGTACCGAGATAAAGCCATGTTAGAGCTGTTGTATGCTACAGGGCTGCGGGTAACCGAATTGGTGAGTTTAACGATGGAGCAAATTAGTTTACGCCAAGGTTTGGTGAGGGTGATGGGTAAAGGAGGCAAAGAGCGTTTGGTCCCTTTAGGTGAGCTGGCCATTACAGCTGTTGAGCAGTACATCAAGTTTGCTCGTGCCGAGCTATTAAGTATGAAGCAGTCAGATGTATTGTTTCCCTCACGTCGTGGGCAAATGATGACCAGACAAACCTTTTGGCATCGGATTAAATTGTATGCGGCCAGGGCGGGTATTCAATGTCATTTATCACCACATACGTTACGCCATGCTTTTGCTACCCATTTACTTAACCATGGCGCGGATTTGCGTGTGGTACAATTATTACTCGGTCACAGTGATTTATCGACCACTCAAATTTATACACATGTTGCTAAAGTGCGCTTACAGCAACTGCATAGCCAACATCATCCACGCGGTTAGCTTAGTGTGATTTGTATCTGTGTAGGTTTCAAATCCTTACATTTAAGATTATGAGTATTTGTTGCGCTAGCGAAATTAAATCTGTAAGTTTTGCTTACGAAGTCGGGTCTATTGATTATGAACCCGTGTAATATAGGAATTACCATGAAGTTAACTAAAGCATTCGCCCTTGTTGCCAGCCTTATTATTGCCCCTATTGTGTCAGCGGCACCTGCGACCGATGTGTCCAATGAATCAGCGTTAAAGCAAAAACTCACTGAAACCTTGGGTGTCAACGTGATGCTCATTCAACAATCTCCAATCGACGGTTTATATCAAGCACTAACAGACCGCGGTGTATTATACGTCACCAAAGATGGCACAAAACTCATTCATGGCAATTTGTATGACATGGATAAAGGCATGAAAAACTTAACCGAGGCTGCATTGGCTGGACCTCGTATAGAGTTACTTAAGCCATTTGAAGATGAGATGTTGGTTTACAAAGCGAAAAATGAGAAACATGTTGTCACGGTATTTACCGATGTAGACTGTGGTTATTGCCGCAAGCTACACAATCAAATGCAAGGCTATAATGATTTAGGTATCACTATTCGTTATTTAGCTTATCCTCGTGCAGGTATTCCTTCTGCTAATGCAGACGAGATGCAAGCGGTATGGTGTGCTAAAGATCCTTTAAAAGCGATGTCAGAAGCTAAAGCGGGTGGTAATGTTAAAGCGGCAAGTTGTGATATTGATATTGCGGCCCAGTATAAATTAGGTATGTCGTTCGGGATTAACGGTACACCGGCACTGATTTTAGAAAATGGTGTGATGGTACCTGGCTATCAAGCTCCGGCTGATTTATTACGTACGATTGAATCGAATTTATAAATCAGACTAGTAAATCAACGTCGTAAAGTGTGTGCTAAAAACGTAAAATCAAGGTGAGCTTAGGCTCACCTTTTTGTTATGCTCTATTCTCTAATTACCCGTTTAAGGTTGCCTTTTGTCTCATAAAATAGTCCGTCGTCCTCAGGTTGATGATAGTCATTTACCCGCTTCTTTATCGCCATTATTGAAACAGCTCTATGCTCGCCGTGGCGTCAATGAAGATAACTGCGAATTAATGCTAAGTAAGTTATTACGCCCAGATAGTATGAAAGGGCTAGCAGAAGCCGCCGTGATTATTGCGGATGCTATTGCTGCGCAGCAATCAATTTTGATTGTTGGGGATTTTGATGCTGATGGTGCTACGTCGACTAGTGTATGTATGCTGGCGCTGAAAATGATGGGGGCAAAACATGTTGATTACCTTATTCCTAATCGGTTTGATTATGGTTATGGCTTAAGCCCTGAAATTGTTGCGGTGGCTTTTACTAAAAATGCTGATGTACTCATTACCGTTGATAATGGAATATCTTCAATTGAAGGGGTGGCAGCTGCAAAATTGTTAGGAATGACTGTTGTCGTGACAGATCATCATTTACCTGGCAGCACTTTGCCCAATGCTGATGTTATTGTTAATCCAAATCAGCCCGGTTGTCAGTTTGCCAGTAAGTCTATTGCCGGTGTTGGAGTGGCGTTTTATCTAATGTCTGCTTTACGTGCGCAATTAAGGCAGCGTAATTGGTATCAACAACAGCAAATCACTGAGCCTAATCTGGGCATATTGCTTGATATTGTCGCTTTAGGTACTGTCGCTGATGTTGTGTCGTTAGACACTAATAACCGTATTCTCGTTAATGCTGGTTTGCAGCGAGTCAGAAGTGGCCGCTGTCGTGTTGGCATTACTGCATTGCTTGAGGTGGCGAAACGGAGTCCTGAAAAAATTGTTGCTGCTGATTTTGGTTTTGCGGTAGGGCCTCGACTCAATGCAGCTGGGCGTTTAGATGAAATGGCGCTAGGGGTTGAAACCTTACTGTGTGAAGACATCATGTTAGCCAGAAGAATGGCAGCGGAATTAGATGGATTAAACCAAGAGCGCCGCGAACTTGAAACGGGCATGCAACAAGAGGCATTAAAAAGTTTATCGAAAGTGTCACTCAATGAAGCTGATTTACCGTGGGGCATCGCCATTTTTCAGGATGATTGGCATCAAGGTGTTATTGGTATTTTGGCCTCACGGATTAAGGATCGTTATCATCGTCCGGTTATTGCTTTTGCCGATGCGGGTGATGGTGTAATAAAAGGTTCTGCCCGTTCGATTAAAGGCCTGCATATGCGAGATTTACTCGAACGCATTAATGGTCGCTTTCCTGGAATGATAACCAAGTTTGGTGGTCACGCTATGGCAGCAGGACTATCGTTAAAAGCAAATGTGTTTGAGCAGTTTAAGCAAGCTTATGATGATGCGGTAAGAGAAGTATTAGATTATGAACAGCTGACGGGGGAGCTACTCTCTGATGGTGAGTTATCGAGCCAGTTAATGACGCTTGATACTGCCTTTTTATTACGAAATGCAGGGCCATGGGGGCAGTCGTTTGAAGAACCACTATTTGATGGTGTATTCAAGGTAATACAGCAGCGTATAGTGGGTGAAAAACACTTAAAATTATTACTTGAAACGGAATGTGGCAACGCGATGTTAGACGGTATTGCTTTTAATGTGGATTTAGCAATATGGCCTGATGCAACCATTAAACATGCTCGTGTGGTCTATAAGCTTGATGTGAACGAGTTTAGAGGTAATCAAACTGTGCAGTTAATGGTGGATTATATTGAGCCGATGTAATCGCTGTTTTATGTTGTCGCAGATTTTTCTGGCGAGTTGATAGACTCGTCAGTGAACAAACTGTTTGATAGAGCGTAACGAGATAGCGATATTGTAGCGTTAACGTTCAACTGATTTTATAGCCAACGAGCTGAACATTAACTATACAGTAGAGTAATCCAGTTGATAGGCTACCTGAGCCGCTAAATAATATGTGGCTTTAACACTCGTCAAAGTGATACCGGCAACAAAAACAAAAAGGCCTCGCAATGCGAGGCCTTTTTGTTAAAACGGATAAAGTTATTTGGTACAGGTGAGAGGACTTGAACCTCCACGCCCTTACGAGCATCAGCACCTGAAGCTGACGTGTCTACCAATTCCACCACACCTGCAAAACATGTATCGAGAAATAACTTTATTCTATTAGTCGCTGTCGCCACCAATATAAATATGGTGCCCGAACCCGGAATCGAACCAGGGACACGAGGATTTTCAATCCTCTGCTCTACCGACTGAGCTATTCGGGCGACGGACGCAATTTAAAGGATTTTGACCCATTGAGTCAACCTGTTTTTTATATTTATATCAAAAATCGATTTGTTTGGATGTATTTTGGGCGTATCGAATGTTATTCAGCCGAAGTACCATAGTGTAATAAATACTTCACTCCTATGATGGTAACTAGAGTAAATGGTGTTATGGTGCCTCTTTTACTGGTGTGGTTACCATAACAAGTAAAAAATATTGAATATATAGAGACTCAAATTGCCAAGGCAGATAAATCAGGTATAAAAAACGCTCCAAGGAGCGTTTAATGTGAAACAATAATTAACAGTCGTAGAGTATGAATGATGACTAGTTAGATAATATTTCATTAGCTGGAAAGTTTGCTTTCATTACAGTTTTAACGTTTTGCTGTAATTTTTCCTGACCTAATTCGTCATACGCTTTAGCCATAATTTCTAATGCCTGTTCAGTTGAAGGTGTTCCTGGAAACTTCTCCATAACTGATTGAGCACGAACAGCAGCTGCACTCCATGCGTTCATTTTGATATAATATTCTGCAACTTGAATTGAATATTTAGCCAAACGGTTCTTTAAGAACTGCATACGTTGTTGTGCATCAGCAGAATACTTGCTATTTGGATACGATTTAATCAATCGATCAAAATCTTTAAATGCATCTTGAGCATTTTTTGGATCACGATCGGTACGATCAATATTCATTAAATCGTGAAATAAGTAATTATCTGCCTGCATATTGGTTAAACCACGCATATAATAGACGTAATCTATATTAGGATGCGTTGGATTGAGGCGTAAAAAGCGATCAATATTGGCAACTCCTGAGGCAGCATCATCCATTTTGTAATACGCATAAATCAAGTCTAATTGAACTTGAGTTTTGTGCGGACCAAATGGAAAACGAGAGTCCAATGCTTCAAGTGAACGAACGGCTTTAGAGTAATTACCTAATTCCATTGACGTTCTTGCTTGAGAGTACAGGACATCAGGTGATGCTTTACTGGCAACATCATCGTCTTCTGGACTGCTACTACAGGCTGTTATAGCCAGTGAAAGTAATACTAGGGCGGCACCTTGGGCAATTTTATACATACTTGAATTCAATTCTTTTTAAGTTGTTGTTAAGAATTTTTCCATTTCACGGTAAAATAGAAAACATCCGATTGTAACAGATAGCACATTCACTTTGGACCCCTAAACTGGGGTACGGTTCCTATGACACAAGAGATTAATCTAAAAAGCGAGATCACAGCAACACAAACCGGTCTGAGATTAGACCAAGCATTAGCTGGTTTGTTCCCTGACTACTCGCGTACACGCATCAAGGAATGGATCCTATCTGGTGCAATTACTATTGACGGTATCACAGTCGACAAGCCACGGGAAAAGGTTTTCGAGTCTCAGTTGATAGAAGTAACGGCAACACTTGAAGAAGAAGTGAGTGCTAAAGCGCAAAATATCGACTTAAATATTATTTATGAAGACGACCATATTATTGTCATTAACAAGCAAGCTGGTTTAGTTGTTCATCCTGGCGCTGGTAATGCAGACGGTACGTTGATGAATGCTTTATTATACCATTGTCCAGATATTGAACATGTACCAAGAGCAGGTATTGTTCATCGTTTAGATAAAGACACTACAGGGCTAATGGTTGTTGCTAAAACAGTTGAAGCACAAACGCATTTGGTTGCCGCATTACAGGCTCGTGATATTGTTCGCGAGTATGAAGCGATTGTATTAGGCACTATGACGGCAGGTGGCACGGTTGATGAACCTATTGAACGTCACGCAACTAGACGTACTCAAATGGCCGTTATCCATGGTGGTCGCCCATCGGTGACTCATTATCGTGTGTCTGAAAAGTTCCGAGCTCATACGCGTTTACGTTTGCGTCTGGAATCTGGTCGTACTCACCAAATTCGTGTTCATATGGCGCATATTGGTCATGAGTTAGTTGGCGATCCGGTTTATGGTGGTCGTCCTCGTCCGCCTAAATCAGCGAGCCCAGAGTTTTTTGAATTACTCAAAAACTTTAAGCGCCAAGCTTTACATGCAGTGCGTTTAGAACTTGCTCATCCATTTACCTGTGAAATCATGACTTGGCATGCGCCGATCCCTGATGACATGGTTGAGCTGACAAAAGCACTACGAGTCGATACTGAGATTAATCCGATAGTGTATTTATAATGCTTGAGCACGATTGGCCAATACCTGTTAACGTTGCCATAGCGATGACAAATCGTTTTGGTGGCGTCAGTGTTAGCCCGTTTGATAGTTTAAATTTAGGGCTACATGTTGGTGATAAGCCTCAAGATGTATTCGCTAATCGTGCAATATTAACTCAGCAATTATCATTACCTGCTGAGCCAATCTGGCTTGAGCAAGTTCATGGTACTAAGGTTGTTGATGTACAAACATTGATGCCAGGTAGCGCGATAGCATTAGCTGATGGTAGTTACAGTAATCAGTTTGGCCATGTATGTACGGTAATGACGGCCGATTGCTTACCAATATTATTATGTAATCAACAAGGCACTGAAGTTGCCGCAGTTCATGCCGGGTGGCGCGGTTTGTGTGAGGGCATCATCGAGCAAGCATTGGCGATGTTTCATTCTCCACCGTCAGCATTAATCGCATACTTAGGGCCTGCAATAGGTCCTTGTGCATTTGAAGTTGGTAGTGAAGTTCGTGATGCTTTTATCAATAAAAATCCGCAAGCTGCAACTCATTTTGTTCAGAATAATGCTAAATATTTAGCTGATTTAGTCGGCTTAGCTAAGTTGCGTTTGTCTGCAGCAGGCGTTACTCAAACTTATAGCGCAGATGTGTGTACCTTTTCTGAACCTGATTACTTTTCTTATCGTCGTGACAAGCAAACGGGACGAATGGCTTCTCTCATTTGGCTTAAATCTTAAGTTATTATTGGTAACAACTTTCAAGTATAAAAAATCAACAATTTTTTGATCCAGATTAAGTTTTAACCTTGAGTTTACATTAAATGCCCCCATCTTTAAGTTAACAAATTATTCATTTCTGAATTAATTTCCCATTCCACATGTATCAGATCCTAGGAGGTTGTATGAGACTCGATCGTATGACTAATAAGTTTCAAATTGCCATTTCTGATGCCCAATCATTAGCATTGGGACGCGATCATCAATTTATTGAACCTATTCATTTAATGATGGCGCTGTTAAATCAAGATTCTGGTTCTATCCATTCTTTACTTACGCAAGCAGGCATTCGTGTTAGCGCGCTTCGTTCCGCGGTGAGCCAAGAGTTGGAGCGTTTTCCACAAGTTGAAGGTACTGGTGGTGATGTTCAGTTATCACAAGGGTTAATTCGTTTACTAAACCTATGCGATAAGTTAGCGCAAAAGCGCAAAGACAAATACATTTCATCTGAATTGTTTGTCTTGGCTGCATTAGAAAATAATGACCCCCTTGCCAAAGCATTAAAAGATTCTGGTGCAAGCAAAGAGTTAATGGAAAAAACCATTGAAGACATGCGTGGCGGGCAGAAAGTTGATGATCCCAATGCTGAAGATCAACGCCAAGCATTGAAAAAATTTACCGTAGATTTAACCGAGCGCGCAGAGCAAGGTAAGTTAGACCCTGTTATTGGTCGTGATGAGGAAATTCGTCGCACGATTCAAGTGCTACAACGCCGTACTAAAAATAATCCGGTACTAATTGGTGAACCTGGTGTCGGTAAAACCGCCATTGTTGAAGGTTTAGCTCAGCGTATTGTTAATGGTGAAGTCCCTGAAGGGATTAAAAATAAACGGGTATTGTCATTAGACATGGGCTCGTTAATTGCGGGAGCCAAATATCGTGGTGAGTTTGAAGAACGCTTGAAAGCAGTATTGAATGAGCTATCCCAAGAGGAAGGTCAGGTCATTCTGTTTATTGATGAGCTGCATACCATGGTCGGCGCAGGTAAGGGCGAGGGCGCAATGGATGCTGGTAATATGCTTAAGCCTGCTTTAGCACGTGGTGATTTGCATTGTGTCGGCGCAACAACACTTGATGAATATCGTCAATATATTGAGAAAGATGCTGCACTTGAACGCCGTTTTCAAAAAGTAATTGTTGATGAACCGAGCGTTGAAGACACCATTGCCATTTTACGTGGTCTAAAAGAGCGTTACGAATTACATCATCATGTTGAAATAACTGATCCTGCAATAGTTGCAGCAGCAACCATGTCGCATCGTTATATTTCAGACCGTAAATTGCCGGACAAAGCTATCGACTTAATCGATGAAGCGGCATCTAGTATCAGAATGCAGATTGATTCTAAGCCAGAAGTACTTGACCGCTTAGAACGCCGCGCTATTCAGCTTAAGCTGGAAGAACAAGCGTTAAGTAAAGAGTCAGACGAGGCCAGTCGTAAACGTCTTGAGTTTTTACAACATGAACTGAGGGATGTCGAAAGTAAAGCTTCTGAGATGAATGAGATTTGGCATACCGAGAAAGCAGCATTAGCAGGCACACAACATATTAAAGCCGATCTCGAACAGGCGAGAATGGATTTAGAAGTAGCTCGTCGTGCGGGTGACTTAACGCGGATGTCTGAATTACAGTATGGGCGTATTCCTGAGCTCGAAAAGCAACTAGATTTAGCATCGCAAGCAGAAATGCAAGATATGACACTGTTACGTAATAAAGTGACTGAGGTCGAGATTGCTGAAGTACTATCAAAAGCCACCGGTATCCCTGTTTCAAAAATGCTCGAAGGTGAGCGTGAAAAACTATTGCATATGGAAGATGCATTACATGAGCGTGTAATTGGCCAAAATGAGGCTGTAGAGGCAGTATCTAATGCCATTCGTCGTAGTCGGGCAGGTCTTGCCGATCCACAACGTCCAATAGGTTCGTTCTTGTTCCTTGGGCCTACAGGTGTGGGTAAAACTGAGCTGTGTAAATCGCTAGCTAAGTTTTTGTTTGATTCAGAATCAGCTCTTGTGCGCATAGACATGTCTGAATTTATGGAAAAACACACCGTTTCACGTTTAGTTGGTGCCCCTCCCGGATATGTGGGTTATGAAGAAGGCGGTTACTTAACTGAGGCGGTTCGCCGTAAGCCCTATTCAGTTATCTTGTTAGACGAAGTTGAGAAAGCTCATCCAGATGTATTTAATGTGTTGCTGCAAGTATTAGATGATGGCCGTTTAACTGATGGTCAAGGCAGAACGGTTGATTTTAAAAACACTGTCATCATCATGACCTCTAACCTTGGCTCTGATATTATCCAAGAGGGCTTTGGTCATACGAGTTATGAAGATATGAAAGCTGGAGTCATGAATGTTGTGACGCAAAGCTTCCGTCCAGAGTTTTTAAATCGAATTGATGAGTCTGTGGTATTCCATCCCTTAGACGCCGAAAATATCAAACACATTGCCAGTATTCAATTTGAATTATTGCGCAAACGTTTGATCGAGAAAGAGTTCGATATTGAATTATCTGATGAGGCTTTATCATTAATTGCTGAAGCTGGATTCGATCCTGTTTATGGTGCAAGACCCTTAAAACGAGCATTGCAGCAAGAAGTAGAGAATCCTTTAGCCCAAAAATTACTGCGAGGTCAATTATTGCCAGGTAAAATGATTAAAGTCCTAGTAGAAGATGGCAAGCTAGCCTTCAATCAATAATGTTATCTAGCATTATCAGCTGACGTTTTTGAACAAAGGGAGCATTAGCTCCCTTTGTTATTATTTACTTTGACAAAATAACCTGACCCGTTCGGTATTTTCAGTAATAGCTGCTTGCCTCTGTTCTTCTGTCATTGAGACAGTTTCACCAGTAGTTTTATCTTGTTGATTTAATTTGCTGTGAGTGTTCAATACACTAAGGCTGTGCTTAGCACTTTCACAGATGTCTTTGGCTTGTTGTTTGTCTTTTTCATTAATGATTTTTGCTGATTGTTCTAATTCAGATTCCACGTTAACAGCGGTTTTTTTTTGTGGTGTGTAAGTGCCAATTTTAGCAGGTTCCATATCCTCACTATAAATCTTGCTTGCATCTACATTTAGGGGCTGTTGTTGGCTGTAATGTACAACGCCAGCATCATCTACCCAAGTGTAAATGGTCGCGGCAAATAAACATGTACTAAATGCAAAAGTGGCTAAGCCAAAAACTAAACGCGTAATTCCCATGTGAGTTTCCCAGAGCTAATTGACGTTATGCTTGGATATTTCAAAATATGCTATCTTTGAGTATAAATCCAACAACTAAAACGATAATGTGTAAAGTGTATGCAAAATTCACCTAATCACCCAGTAAAAAATAAAGGTATTTACCTATTACCTAACTTATTTACTACCGCAGGGCTATTTTCTGGTTTTTATGCTGTCATTTCATCAATGAACGGTCATTTTGAGTTAGCGTCAATTGCTATCTTTATCGCTATGATTTGTGACGGACTAGATGGCAGAGTCGCAAGGTTGACCAATACTCAAAGTGATTTTGGGGCTGAATATGATAGTTTGGCCGATATGGTTTCTTTTGGCATGGCTCCAGCGATCCTTGCTTATAATTGGGCATTGCAAGATTTAGGTAAAGTAGGCTGGTTAGCTGCTTTTATCTACTGTGCTTGTGCAGCATTGAGATTAGCTCGTTTCAATACCCAAGTTGGTGTTGCCGATAAACGTTATTTTCAAGGTTTAGCTAGTCCCGCTGCAGCAGCCTTAATCGCTGGAAGTATTTGGAGCGGTTCTAAATATGAGCTTGACCCTACCGATATAAATTACCTTGCCGCATTGATTACTGCATTAACAGGACTACTCATGGTCAGTAACTTTCGCTATCACTCCTTTAAGGAAGTCGATTGGCGAGGGAAAGTAAATTTCGTGGTGATGTTATTGCTCGTAGGTGTGTTCGTTATTATTTCTGTAGAACCAGCCATCATTCTTTGTCTTGGTTTCTACATATATGCACTATCTGGACCTGTTATCACGATTAAAGCGATTAAGAAGTTAAAAGTGGCCCACATCGTTGGCGATGAATTGAATAAAACAGAGACACAACAACACTCAACCATCGATGACATCAATAATACTGATATTACCAACGAGAAAAATGAAAGTTAACTATAGAGTGATTTTCTTCAATAGCATCTAACAATAGAGTTTACGTAGTTAGTTCCTCTACTATATTGATAGCTGAGGTAATCGTTGTGACTCGCCAACATATTCATTAAATCATATCTTTTTTATCTAAATCTTAAATATGTACTATAATTCTTATCCGGTTTTATATTAGTTAATCTACTCCTTTGTATTATCTGAAGCTTAATTGAGCAAAATCGAACGCGGTTGTGTGTTTTTAGTACCGAGTTGTTTGATTAGTATTCGGTTGATTGCTTTTTTGCTAAAAGCTTTAAAAAAGGCCTTGCGCAAAACCGTGTGGTGCCTATAATGCGCATCCACTGACACGGCAGACAGCGCAAGCGGTTACTGAGTCAGGTTGAATTAAGTGCTTCAAAACACTGAGTTCAAGGCGAAAAGAAAGTTTGAAAAAACACTTGACGCCAACCCGGGAAAGCGTAGAATACGCACCCCAAGCCAACGACCTAGCGTCAACGGCCGCTGAATGAAAAATCGAAAGATGTTCATGTTAGCAACGTTCTTTAACAATCTAAACAAGAAATCTGTGTGGACATTCACAGGTATTGAGTTATTCGAAATTGTCTTCTGTTCTTCGGAATGTTGGCAATCAAAAAAT
>NZ_JBEOPJ010000013.1:0-151405 GCF_040309945.1 Shewanella sp. AC34-MNA-CIBAN-0136
CCGCTTGTTATCAATTTATAGCCTAGAGACTAGGGCGGACTTCGTCCTGCTAGACGCTGCGCGGCTATAAGAGCGGATAACAGTTGGATCCGTGGTGTAGCAAAAAACCTTCAGACTTGGTTGCTCAAGCTTTTATAGCCTCTAGTCGCGAAGCGTTCTAGCATCTAGGCTCGTTCGCTGTTCTCTCGCTTGTCATCGCCCTAACCGCTTGTTATCGCTTGTTATCAATTTATAGCCTAGAGACTAGGGCGGACTTCGTCCTGCTAGACGCTGCGCGGCTATAAGAGCGGACAATAGTTGGATCCGTGGTGTAGCAAAAAACCTTCAGACTTAGTCGCTCAAGCTTTTATAGCCTCTAGCAGCGAAGCGTTCTAGCATCTAGGCTCGTTCGCTTGTTATCGCCCTTACCGCTTGTTATCGCTTGTTATCGCTCGTTACCGCTTGTTACCGCTTGTTATCGATTTATCGCCTTAGCTTTTAGAAAGGATAAATTTGCTGACTTGTTGTGACATGTCACTGGCATCACTTAATAGGTTGTCATTGAGCAAAGCAATCTGTTGTGATATTTCCTGCGTATGGTGATAGATATCGGTGATTTTCATCGCATTACGATTTACTTCTTCTGCTACGGCCGATTGTTCATGTGTTGAAGCGGCAATTTGTTGGTTCATGCTGTCAATCACGCTAACGTGTTGAGCAATCAATTTAAGCTCATTGCCTGCATGTTGTGACTCTGTAACGCTTTGTTGTGCTTGTACTTGGCCTCGCTGCATAGCACTGACGGCAGTGGCTGCACCCGCTTTAAGGCGCTCGGTCATCGCTTTAATGTCTTCTGTTGAACGTTGTGATCGCTGAGCTAAAGTACGAACCTCATCGGCAACAACGGCAAAACCTCTTCCTTGCTCACCCGCTCTAGCAGCTTCAATTGCCGCATTTAATGCGAGTAAATTAGTTTGGTCAGCAATAGAGCTGATGACCGCTAAAATGGTCACAATATCTTGTACATCTTTATCTAAACGTTCAATACTTTGTGCGGCATTAGCTATCTCTTTAGCCAACAATTGAATCGCATCGCTAGTTTTACTGACATCATTGTTGCCACTCTGCACTTCGATATTGGCATTGGCTGAAGCTTCTGAAACCTGTACCGCATTGGCAGCAATTTCATGGACGGTTGCGCTCATTTCTGTCATAGCAGATGCAACTTGTTCGGCTTCTGACGAACCTTGTTCAACATCGGCTTGCATTGAACGAGTAAAGCCATTCATTTGTTCAACGGCATGAACCAAACTCAATGCATTTTGACGTACGTGGGTAATAACGTGTTCAAATTCTGCCATCATTTGATTAAATGCTATCGAGATTTGGCCAAACTCATCATCAGATTGATGGCTTAAGCGAGTGGTTAAATCAAACTGAGTACCAGCATGCAATATCTGCTTGTGTAGCTGACTTAAACTACGATGCAAATAGCGAGAAACAACCATGCTCATCACAATAGCAAAAATCAGAGCCAGCAATAACACCGCGCCTGTGAGATACATATGCTCAGTTGCTTGTGACAATTTGTCTTGGCTTAATTGCGACAAATCTTGGCTGAATTGTTTTTCAAGCTGAGTTAACAGCTCAATACGTACCGTTGCTATTTTAAACCAATCTTCAGGGCTTTGCTGCGCCATTGCAGCGCTGTCTTGTGCAAAAGCAATTTCACGAAGTTGACTAACATTTGCCATAGCACTGTCTTGTTGGGCTTGTTTAAAAATGCGAATGTTTTCTGGGCTAGCTGCGGCAATAAACCGTTCGGCATAAGTTTGTTGTTCCGCCACCAAAGTGACAAACTTTCGATATAACCCAGGAGGGAACTCACTGCGACCAAAAGTTGTGCTGAGTACTGCTCGCTCTATTCCTGCGCGTTCTTTTAATTGTAAAAATGCTGCGAACGCTTTGAGTGTTATACCTATTTGGCTATCAACACTCTGACTAGCTGCATTATCAACCATAGATAATAATAGGGTGTTAATGCGGGTATAATAACTAACTTGCTCTGCGACACTGATGTTAAGGGCCGTGACATTATTACGCATTTGGCTTAGCTGATTAAATGCTGAAGCAACTTCATTATATGTGGATTGTAATTGTTGCGGAAAATCGTCTTGCTGAGCAACAAGATTAAAACGTTGAATTTGTATGTCTGTTTGAGCACGTTGAGTCACTAAATTGTCTTTAAATGCTTGTCCTTTAGAGCCGAGGAAACCGGCACTCATACCTCGCTCTTTTTGCAGTTCATGTACTAAGGAGCTATTGATAATGGCAACCTGGGTTAAATCAATAACCAGTGCTAACTGATGCTGAGTTTTGTACTCATTATTAAGGTACATACCACCGAATAAAATACTGGTTAATAAAGGGGGAATGACAAGTAAGGCCAGTTTACGCGAAATATTGAGGTTGCTAATCCATTGCCAATTCATACATCATCCTTTTTAAAACACTTGCGATAAGTAAATTTTTCTTCACTGAACCATAAACTAGATTAATAGATTTTGGTAAGTTATTTACAACAAACTCAGATCTTGCTCACAGCTAATTTAGTTTCTTTTAATTTAATAATGCTTTAAATACATATAATTGAATAGTGAAAGTTATTCCACCTGCGTTAACGCCATACTTACGACATTGTCGGACAATAAAATCAATGAATGTTTTTATCGTGAATGGTTGCAGCGATAAACAAACTAAACACTATTTTTAGACCATCAATAACAACTTATAAACTGAGGCAAAACTCACTGATCAATTCAGGCCATTCATTAACCTCATCTATCGAGGCTGCAATGTGTAAGGTCGAATTAGGTATTGTGGCATGTAATTGAATGGCAGTTTCTATGGGATGGGTCTTGTCGCCGTGCCACGCTAAAATCAGGGTTGGCATGGTCAGTTCGGCAAGTTGCTGCTTACTGGGCAGGTCGTTAAGGGCGGCAGCGCGAAACAAATGATCTAGCGTTTGACGTGTCATTAGTTTTAATCCGTCGAGCATGCCTAATACACTATGTTCATGACCATTAATCAGCCAACTTGGAAGTAATTTATCCCAATGTTTAGCGTTTATTTTAGCTAAACCTTTACCACCAAAAATGCGCGCTGCTTTGGCCATTTTATGATATTCGCCTACTTGTGCTGCACGAGCATGCCATGCTGTGGGCGGGTTCATCAAGATTAACCCTTTTACCTTATGCGGATGTTTTAATGCTGCGAACAAACACGTAGCACTGCCCATTGATTGGCCACCTAAAATAAGCGATGGCGTTGGGTTAAAGTGCGTCGCGATACTTATCATGTCATTGGCCAGTTCTGGCCATAAATAGTCTTCTACGCACTTACCGGCAGAAGATAAGCCATGGCCGACGGCATCATAGCGAATAAGCTGTAATTTTTTAGGAAACCGATGCCAGGCATATAAACCAATCGCATCTTCACTTTGGATACTGCCGGTTGACCCATGAGCCCAAATCAGAGTTTGTCCTTTACCATTAATGGAACAATTAAATTGATTGATATTAAATTGCTCTGTCATGATGCGGCACTCCTAATGAGGTTATTTATCCTCTTACTATTTCAATCAACCTATTAATAAATAATTTGATTGCATCTGTGGTATCAAACCGAAATGCTAAACCGTAATGAATTTCACTTAAGCCTTTGTTACGACGAGTTGGAAATCGGGTCATTTGAGCATTGTGATAGTAATCATATTTCGCGTGTACCCCGTCAATCGTAGCCAGCTCAGTGGAAAAAACTTCAAATGCCGGACGAATGATCAGTAATGGCGTTTTTCCTTCTACATGCAAATAAACCGGCTCTTTTAACTCAGGTAGCATGTATTCGGTGACATTCTTAATATTAAAATTAGTACGACATTGCAGTTCATTCAAGGTTGATGCGACTTGTTCAAGGGTGATGCTCATAAAGTAGATGCCTGTGCTGGAGAATGTCATTGATTTATATCACTAGAGTATATGGCCTAGCCGAATAAATAAAAACAAAAAGCCCCGAACAATTGTTCAGGGCTAATGGTGTTAATCAGTGGGCATTGGTTACAAACAATGCTGGTTACTGACAGTACTGGTTATAAAACCAGAATTACGCGTCAATACCTTTACTCACTAAGAATTCGTCGTAAGTGCCTTTAAAGTCATTAATTCCGTTAGGAGTCACTTCAAGAATACGAGTGGCTAGTGACGATACAAATGCACGGTCATGAGACACGAACATTAACGTCCCTTCGTATTTTTCAAGCGCGTTGTTTAACGACTCAATAGATTCCATGTCCATGTGGTTGGTTGGCTCATCGAGTAATAAAATGTTCGGCTTTTGCATGATAAGTTTACCGAAATACATACGGCCTTTCTCACCACCAGATAATACTTTAACTGACTTTTTAATGTCATCTGCACCAAACAACATACGGCCTAAAATACCGCGTACAGATTGATCATCGTCATTTTCTTTGCGCCATTGGCTCATCCACTCGAACAAGGTCATTTCATTAGCAAAATCTGCTTCATGGTCCTGGGCGTAGTAACCAATATTGGCATTTTCAGACCAATTAATGGTGCCATCGTCTTGCGGGATATCATGTACTAAAGTACGTAACAAGGTGGTTTTACCCACACCGTTTTGACCCAAGATAGCAATACGTTCACCCACTTCAACCATTAGGTTAAGTTTGCTGAACAATGGTGTGTCGTAACCTTTGGCTAAGTTTTCAACCACTAATGCATTACGGAACAATTTCTTTTCTTGTTCAAAACGAATAAACGGATTGACGCGGCTTGATGCTTTGATGTCATCTAGCTTAATTTTATCAATTTGCTTAGCGCGTGATGTAGCTTGTTTCGCTTTAGATGCGTTAGCAGAGAAACGGGCTACGAAGGTTTGTAATTCAGCAATTTGCGCTTTCTTCTTGGCGTTGTCACTCATTAAACGTTCACGTGATTGCTGTGCAGCCATCATGTATTCGTCGTAGTTGCCAGGGAACACTCGTAACTCACCGTAATCTAAGTCAGCCATGTGAGTACACACTGAGTTTAAGAAATAACGGTCATGCGAAATAATAATCATGGTGCTGTTACGTTGATTCAACATGTCTTGTAACCAACGAATAGTATCGATGTCCAAGTTGTTGGTAGGTTCATCAAGTAGCAGTAAATCTGGATTTGAGAATAGTGCTTGCGCCAATAACACACGCAATTTAAAACCTGGAGCAATTTCACTCATTAAACCAAAGTGTTGCTCAATGGAAATACCTACACCTAGTAGTAAGTCACCTGCGCGAGATTCAGCAGTGTAACCGTCCATTTCAGCAAATTCCATCTCAAGCTCAGACACTTTGATGCCGTCTTCTTCGCTCATTTCAGGTAAAGAATAAATACGGTCACGTTCTTGCTTTACTTTCCACAGTTCTCTGTGGCCCATGATCACAGTATCGACTACTGAAAAGTTTTCGTAGGCAAACTGGTCCTGGTTTAATTTACCCATGCGTTCGTTAACATCTATAGAGACGTTACCGCTTGATGGCTCTAAATCACCGGCAAGGATTTTCATAAAGGTGGATTTACCACAACCATTCGCGCCAATTAAACCGTAGCGATTACCGCCACCAAATTTTACTGAGAGATTTTCAAACAGTGGCTTAGCGCCAAACTGCATCGTGATGTTAGCTGTTGTAATCAAAATGAAATTCCAAATCGTGTTGTGTGTTAAAGCCCATATCAAATTGTAGTCTACTTGCTCGAGTTGACATCTATATGACTCAAGCAAACAAAAATGATATTGAAACTGGCATACGGCAGAGCCGAGGTAAATACGAAGCGCGACAGTGTAAGGATTTTTGGCCTAATTATCAACCTAGCAATGATACAAATACTGCCCGTTTTGAGATGTGACGGTGATGAAAGAAGTATTTGCGCGTCATTATAAATGTCTAAATAGCGATAATGCGTCAGCGTTGATTTAATGCCGAAAACCTAGAGCCGCTTTCGGCATCAACCATAACCTTGTGAACCGTTTAGTAAAAATCTTAATTACATTATACCTTTGCAGGTTCAGCCACATCATCTGAGAGAGTTTCAGCTTGGGAAAAGCAGTTTTGTAGAATTTTTTTAGACGGATATACACCCACAGCACTATCAATCATCTGCGCATCAAAATCGATAATAATTGGAATTAAATTAGTTGCTTTGGTGATTTGACGTTTTCTCAATGCTTTCAATATACTGATGTCTGCTTTTGATGGAGTGTTGTCAAAAGTAAAATACAGATAATGAATCGTACTTTGAGACGTCATCCCTAGGGTTTTCTTCAACCCAAGTAACGCAGTAAATAACTGCTCATGCTGAGCTTGAACTTGCTCAATTGACACCTTACCCATATCAATTACAGATATTGAAATAATATTGTTAAAATACTTTTTCGCCGCAATAAATGCTATGCCTTCAACTTTGGGTTTACCTTCTGTCTCAATAACAGATAGGTCTAACTCAGTAAAGTCATTGCTATTGATTAAGATATCTTTCAATCGCTCACGCCCAGTCGCTAACGAGCTAAAATAAGCCGCCTTTTTTTGCATGCGCTGTCTAACGTAAAGTGCTAATGAGCCACAAAGCAGTAAAAAAACTATTTTCCCACCGATACGATGCCAGAAATCGAGGTATGGAGCTTGAGGTAATACCACGCCAGCCTCTAAAACGAGTCCAGTGACTTCCAAGGGGGTTAAGTCTATATACAAGTCTTGTTGTGACAACATTCCAGCAAAACGGCCATCATAATTCCACAGTGGTAGAAACAATATATCAACAGATTTATAGATATAACCTACATCAATGAATTCACCATCTTGTGTTTGAAAACGTGGATCATCAGGAAGTGCCACAACAGGTACAATGTTTTCACCACCGAAAGAGATTAAACCCGCTTTGGCGTGTGCAAGATGGGGCGTCATCAATAAACAGAATAGACATAGCAACAGAGTATTTTTCATTTTAATCCTTTATTAATAAAAAATAGGCGACTAGCGAGGAGGCTAATCAATAACCGAGGAACCACAGGTTTTAACAGCAATGAGTCTTTTAGATTCCATTCAAACAGCGACTCACCGCCATTATACTAAAATATGTCTAGACGACAACGGCATCGCTTGTAATCGTCTATATCACTTAACGTTTTTTAGAGCTTCAAATAACCAATAAGATAATCCAATCCACCAGTGATAGCGGCGACTTGAGCATCGTTACATTCTTGCGCTGTCACGTTTGGACTGTCTGGATAAACCTCTGTGGTGGTATTGAAGTGATTGTCAGTAATACCAGCACATAAACTGAGTTTTTTGACCGGATAGTTAATCACCCCAAATTGCTCAATCGGTACTTCAATTAATTGTCCATTATCGTCAGGCGCGATATGAGTCACTTTAGCCACTGAATCAATCACTGCTTTTTGGAACGCTGGAGTTGGGTTATCACTGTCGCCGACTAGGTAGAAACCGTCAGGAATAATGCCTTTATCGTATTCAACGCCATCACGTGCAGACAGCAAAGGTCTAAACTCTAACTCATCAGTGTCGGTGGTTTCATGCAAATCAATGTGGGCATATACCTCACCTAAACTCGCGACAAATGCTATCAATGCAGCAGACTCTTCTGCTGGGCTATCGGCATAAAAAGAGCGATTAGGATCGATGGCTTTCGGGTTCCAGCGATTAACGGTTTCATAACCCCAAGGGCTAATGCACGGCGCGATGGCCACATTAAAATACTGAGTATAATCCTGTGCTTTAGTGGCTAAAAACTGAATCGCGCCATGAACACCGCTGGTTTCATAACCGTGTACCCCACCGGTCACAAGAATGGTTTTTTTATTGCTATCCCACTGCTGAGATTTAAATGCAAACAGTGGATACTTATCAGCGTCATAAGATAATGCGCCGTATTGTACTTGTTCAAACGGACCAGTAATCTGAGCCAGTTTACTCACCACTTCATCTTGATATGAGCGCTTTATGGCAACTTGTGCTAACCATTGTGCTTTATCTGCATCGGTCCATTTTTGACCTGGTGTACCAATTGGATACGGTGTTGAATTGCTCATATAACCTCGTTAATCATTTATTTTATTGAGTTATGTATGTGTAAGTCACTTGGTTTTAACTGATGTTTATTGCTCAACTATTTGTTTACTTATATACCGTTTTACTGACCATTTCGCTGGCTAACTGGATGGGCTTTGGCAAAGATAACCAATGCAATCCCAACAAAGATAATGCCAGCCGATACACCTAGATGAAAACTGATCATTTCATCTAAAAAGAGAATACCGCCCACTGCGGCAATCACAGGTACCGTTAATTGTAAAACCGCGGCATGGGTTGATGTGAGTCCACGCAATGCTTGATACCACAACGCATAACCAATACCCGAAGCAATTGCACCTGATAAGAAGGCTAACAACACTCCTTTGGCAGACAATACCGTTGTTTGTGGTATTGAGACTAATTGTGGCGCTGAGGTTAATTGTGGCGCTGAGGTTAATTGAGGTAAGAGCCACACCACCAATATCATCACCGCGACCAGAGGTAAACTGCGAATAAAGTTATAACCTGTATCAAATAATGGGTTAACTGACTTTTTGCCAAGCAAAGTATATCCACCCCAAGCACAGCCGCTGATCGCCATTAGCACTAAGCCGGTCATCGAAGGCGCACTCACGCCGGGCAACACTAAATAAGCAAAACCACTAAAAGCCAATAATGCGCCAATCCATTCAAGTAGGGTTAAGCGTTGGCCTTGAACATAGCTGATTAACATCATGCTAATTTGCACCGCGGCAAACAAAATCAACGCACCAGTGGCGGTATCGAGTAGCACATAGGCGTATGAAAAAGTCACCGCGTAGATAAACAGTAATCCACCCGCAAACATGCTGCCACGACTAGCAGAGTTACTCACTGTGGTTTTAGTACCTCGCAACAGCATTAATAACCACAATACCAACGCACCAGCAACTAAACGAATAGCAGTAAAACTACTGGGATCAATGAGTGCCGGAGTTTGTTGGGTCGATAATGCCATACGACACAAAACTGAATTGGCAGCAAAGGCGACCAAGGCAATTAAGGTATATAAAGCGATAGAAAACCTTGATAAAAATGCGGATAAGCTAGACATAATAGAGCTACTTAGTCGATTTTTTGAAACTAAATTTATGAGTAAACCACTGTATTACAGCCACTTGCTGTACGTGGGTTAAGCCAAAGTAAACACAAATCCACGGTGAAATGAGTAAAAACCACGGGAGCGCCGCAGTCGAGCGACCTGAAAACAATAAATACAAAAAACCGCCATAGATAATAATCACGCCCAGAATGCCTACGATTAGCATGATTTTTTTAAGCAGGTATTCTAACTTCGCCACGTCATTAATCCTTAAAAGTAAAAAAATCACGCCGAGCATAAGCTCGGCGTGACAACATCATAACAAACTGAATGCAGGGAATACCAATCACATTCATTATATGAAAGTGCGCAACGCGTTATATTGCGCTGAGCGAACAGATAATGAGCACAATGAATATACTCTATCGCTTATAAGCGAATACCGCCGTCAATTTCAAATACACGGCCGTTAACGTAATCGTTTTCAATAATAAAACGTACGGTTGCAGCCACTTCTTCAGGCTGACCTAAGCGCCCTACTGGGACCATTTTTTCTAAACGCTCTAATGCTTCAGGTTTCATCGCTGCGGTCATTTCGGTAGCAATAACACCAGGAGCCACAGCGGCACTGCGAATATTATGACGGGCTAACTCTTTTGCCCACCCAACCGACATTGCAGCAACGCCTGCTTTAGACGCTGAGTAGTTAGATTGCCCCATGTTACCGGCTTTAGCAACGCTAGAGATATTAATAATTACCCCTGCTTGCTTGGTTTCAATCATCGCTGCTGCGGCTTCACGTCCACATAAAAAAGTGCCAGTTAAGTTAACATTGATGACAGACTGAAACTGCTGATACGACATGCGATCGGTGACAACGCCATCTTTGGCTTTAATCATTAGCCCATCACGTAAAATACCGGCATTGTTAATTAACACATTCACTTTACCAAAGTCTTCAACGATAAATTTAAAGCCAGAGACCACATCTTCTTCATCAGTAATGTCTAGGGCGTAACCTTGAACTTCAGTTACAGAACCTAAATCAGCACAAGCTTGTTCAAGTTTAGCCTGATCAACATCGATAAGCGCCAATTTAGCACCTTGGGCAGCTAAATCATGCGCCATAGCGAGACCTAACCCACCAGCTCCGCCAGTAATGACGACAACCTTATCTTTTAATTCCATCAACTGAATCCTTTATTTTTTCTTTGAAAATTGTTCAAAAATACTCGAAAAATCGCGACGACCATGACCTTGGCGAGCATGATTAACATATAAACTGCGAGCCAGAGAACCCATTGGTGTGCTTGAATTAGAGGCGACCGCCGCTTCTTGCGACAACCCTAAATCTTTAACCATCAAGTCAACCATAAAGCCACCTTGGTAATCTTTTGACGACGGCACATTCTCCATCACATCTGGGCATGGATTGTACTTTTCTAACGTCCAGTTACCGCCGCTACTGACTTTCATGATATCAGACAACACTTTAGGATCTAAACCATTATCCAAACCAAGTTGTAATGACTCGCTAGTACCCACCATTAACACAGACAACAGCATGTTATTACAAATTTTAGCAATTTGACCTGCACCTACTACACCAGCGTGAAAAATATTGCCGCCCATAACCGTTAATACCGTTTGCGCTTGTTGATAGGCTGCTTCACTACCACCACAAATAAAGGTTAAGGTACCGGCTGCCGCGCCTGCTGTGCCGCCTGATACTGGCGCATCCATAAATTCGATGCCCTTTTCGGCGGCTTTTGCACCCACTAAACGGGCACTGTCGGCATCTATGGTTGAGCAATCTATCAGTAATGCCTGTTTAGACACGACATCTAACAAACCTTTATTATTGTCATCGCCTAGGTACAAGCTGCGAACATGCTTGCCTGCTGGCAGCATGGTAATCACAAAATCGGCGGCTGCCGCTGCGCCGCACGCGGTTTTAGCACTGAGTGCGCCTTGCGCCGTTAACGCTTCTACTGCGACAGTGTTTAAGTCAAACACAGTGACTGTCATACCCGCGTTAACTAAATTGGCCGCCATTGGGCCACCCATGTTACCTAAACCAATAAATGCTACTGTTGCCATTTCGTTAATCCTTTTTAAGTAAAGTCTGCTAATGGGTGTCTATCTTCAGCCCAAGGCGAGGTAACCAATTGGGTCACTTTATTCGCATCCACTGCGTCTACATCTGCAAATAACCATTTAGGTTGGCGATCTTTATCAATCAGTAAGGCGCGAACACCTTCGCAAAAATCACCCATAGAGCAACAATTGACACTCACACCTAACTCCCACTTAAAGCAATCAGCTAAGCTAAGTTCTGTGCCAAGTTCTGCCTGAGCAAAAATCAAGTGCCAGCTAATAGGACTGCCAGCTAACGCGGTCTTTTGGGCTCGTTTTAGCCAATCAAGCTCAGTGTTTAATGTCGATAATTGATGATGCACATCAAGGATGTCACCCGCCATCAACAAATCAATTTGTGCTTGAAATTGTTGCAGTTGGCTAACGGATAATGCCGCTAAGTGTGGCTGACTCATATTGGTCAACAATCCGCTTAGCAGTTGATGGTTTATCTCACTATCTTGACTCCAAGCCAGTTCAGCCATGGCATCGAATAACGGCTCTTTTTCATCGCTATTAAGAAGATGATTCCCTAAACCGACATACAGCGCATCTGCACAGTTCATGTTGTAAGCGGTTAAGCCTAAAAACAACCCTGTTTTTCCCGGCATACGGTTTAAAAAGTAGCTACCGCCAACGTCTGGGTATAAACCAATGGTCACTTCAGGCATTGCAATACGGCTACGCTCGGTAACAACACGATGGCTCCCGCCCGCCATTAGCCCGAGTCCACCGCCCATAACAATGCCGTCACCCCACACTAAAACGGGTTTGCCGAATTGATGCAGTAAATAATCAAGTTGGTATTCTTGGGTAAAGAACTCACACGCCTCTGTGGTCATGTTGTTCGGATTGGCGATGGATGCATGGTAAATGGCACGTACATCTCCACCAGCGCAAAAGGCTTTTTCGCCGGCGCCATCAAGCACAACACACGCAATACTGTCGTCTTGTTGCCATTTAGTGAGTTGTGCTTGCATTGCTGCAACCATGTCGAGGGTTAATGCATTAAGTGCTTTTTCAATATTCAGAGTTACCACGCCAATAGATTGACCTGATAACGTGCCTAAGGTTTGAAATATTACATCTTGAGTCATTAGCAGTTCTTCCAGTTTGGGGCGCGTTTTTGTAAAAAGGCCTTCACACCTTCAGCCTGATCTTCGGTATTAAATAAGCCAACAAACAGTTCACGCTCAAGCGGTAATGCTTGAGTTCGCGGCATAGTTCGTCCAGCTTGAATAAGGGTTTTACATACGCTGACACTACTAGGTGATTGCTTAGCCACTTTCGCTGCTAGCGCCACTGCGGCATCTAAGACATGGCCTTGTTCAACGACTTCTTCCACTAAGCCAATTTTTTCAGCCTTCGCAGCATCAATACGCTCGCCACATAAAATCATCCGTTTTGCCCAACCTTCACCCACTAATGCGGTTAAGTTTTGGGTGCCACCAGCACAAGGCAGTAAACCCACTGAGGCCTCAGGCAATGCCAATTGGGCTTGCGCTTCTGCAATTCGTAAATCACAAGCTAATGCCACTTCTAACCCGCCGCCCATGGCATAACCATTAATGGCTGCAATAGATACACCTCTAAACGCACTTAAGGCTTCAAACGCTTCGCCGAAATGTGTTGCCATGGAAGCTGCATTGTCTTTATCGCCGTCGGCAAACAAATTCAAATCAGCACCTGCTGAGAAAAACTTGTCACCTTGACCGGTGATCACAAGCGCATAAACATCTTTGTTTTGATTCAGTTCGAGCACGATATGTTTCAGCGCTTGCAAACTGTCAGCGGTCCAAGTATTAGCTGGCGGATTATTCAGAGTCAAAATGGCCGTGTGGCCGACTATATGTTTTAGAATTGCAGGGTGTGTAGTCATAATGCTATGTCCTTATGCTAAAGCTAGTGAGTCACGAATGGAACCGCTAATTACAGGATCGGATGAGCATCGCTAGCGAGCAAACGGCGAGCAATAATCAGGCGCATAATTTCATTAGTGCCTTCTAAAATCTGGTGCACGCGCACATCTCTGAAATGACGTTCTAAAGGGTATTCACGGATATAACCGTAACCGCCGTGAATTTGTAGCGCACCGTCACACACTTGGAAACCTACATCGGTCGCAAAACGTTTCGCCATAGCACAATAAGCGCTGGCTTCAGGGTCTTGAGTGTCTAATTTAAAAGCTGCTAAACGTACCATTTGACGGGCAGCCACTAATTCGGTTGCCATGTCAGCCAGTTTAAACTGCAATGCTTGGAATGCCGCCAGCGGTTTACCAAATTGCTTTCGCTCATTCATGTATTGAGTTGCGCGAGTCAGTGCAGCTTGCGCGGTGCCAATTGAACAGGTGGCAATGTTAATACGTCCGCCGTCTAGGCCTTTCATCGCAAAGGTAAAACCTTGGCCTTCTTCACCAAGTAAATTGGCAGCCGGTACACGCACGTTTTCAAAACTGATCATTCTTGTTGGCTGTGCATTCCAACCCATTTTATCTTCTGCTTTTCCGTAAGTGACGCCTACTGCATCTGCTGGTACGGCAATCGCTGAAATCCCTTTAGGGCCAGATTCACCAGTACGGCACATAACTACTAGTAACTCAGTTTCACCGGCACCAGAGATAAACATTTTTGAACCAGTGATCAAGTAATCATCACCATCACGCACAGCTTTAGTTTGCAATGAAGCGGCATCGCTGCCAGCACCAGGTTCTGTTAAACAATAAGATGCTAATAACTGCCCTGTGGTTAAGCCTTCTGACCACTGCTTGCGCAAGGTTTCTGTACCCCACGTAGTCACCATCCAGGTTGCCATATTATGAATAGTTAACATTGCTGTGGTGGCTGTACAACCATGGGCTAATTCTTCAAAAATAATTGAAGCGTCTAACCGGGATAAGCCCATGCCGCCTTCTGATTCTGGCGAATACAAAGAACAAAAGCCCAGTTCCCCGGCTTTTTGAATAACGTCTTTAGGAAAATGATGTTCTTCATCCCACTTGGCGGCGAATGGCGCGAGTTCTTCGGCAGCGAATTGACGGGCTAAATCAGCAAACTGACGCTGATCTTCGTTTAAATTAAAATCCATGCTGGACTCCTAATATTGTCTTGGATGACTCTTGGGTCATTTATTGCCTTAGCCGCATACCGCTTTAAGCGGTTAACTCATTACTAGCTGCAATGGGAGGTAAGGTGGTCTTGTTGTTTAGCGAAAAATATTACCGTGACAGCGTCACGGCAATAAACATCATTTCTATTTAAGATCAATACTCATGTTAGGACCGCTAACGGCTTCTGAGTCAAACCAACGGGTGGTGATGGTTTTGGTTTCTGTGCAGAAACGTACCGCTTGCTTGCCGTAGGCGTGTTGGTCACCATAGAAACTGCCTTTCCAACCTGTGAATGAGAAGAATGGTAATGGCACCGGAATTGGCACGTTAATACCCACTTGGCCTACTTCAATTTCATGTTGATATTTACGTGCAGCTCCGCCTGATGCAGTAAAGATTGAGGTACCGTTACCGTAAGGGCTGTTGTTAACCAGTTCGATAGCATCGTCTAAGTTATCCGCTTCCATACAACACAGTACCGGACCAAAAATCTCTTCTTTGTAAATGCTCATGTCGGTGGTGACATTGGTAAACATGGTTGGGCCAACCCAGTTACCCGACTCGTAACCTGCAACGGTGAAATCGGTTCCATCGAGTAAGCAATCAGCACCTTCAGCTTTACCTTGAGCAATCAATTTGAGTACGCGCTCTTTTGCTGCTGGACTGATAACAGGGCCGTAAGCAGCATCTTTGTCATCCCATAAACCAGGACGAACCTTAGCTAACGCTTCTTTTAATTCAGGGATCCACTCTTTGGCTTTACCGACAAAAATAGCGACTGAAATCGCCATACAACGCTGACCAGCAGCACCAACAGAGGCTCCAACCATGTTATTGATCACTTGCTGCTTGTTCGCATCAGGCATGATCACACAATGGTTTTTAGCACCTGCAAACGCTTGAACACGTTTTAGGTTGTCGGTACCAGTTTTATAAATGTATTGGCCAACACCCACAGAACCAACAAACGAAATCGCTTTAATGGCTGGGTCTCTCAGCAAGATGTCTACTGCTGTTTTGTCGCCATGAATAAGTTGCAACACGCCTTTTGGCGCGCCTGCTTCAACAAACAATTCAACTAAACGCTGTGGCGTCATAGGATCTTGTTCTGACGGTTTTAAAATAAACGTGTTACCGCAAGCAATCGATAACGGGAACATCCATAGCGGGATCATCGCAGGGAAGTTAAACGGAGTAATACCGGCACATACACCTAATGGTTGAGTGTAGCTATAGGTATCGATATTACGAGCGACGTTTTCAACGGTTTCGCCCATCATTAACGAGGCAACACCACAAGCATGTTCAGCAACTTCAATGCCGCGCCATACATCACCTTTAGCATCTTCAAAAGTTTTACCGGTCTCGTGAGCTAAAATAGTTGCTAGTTCATCGTGATGCTCTTTGAGCAAATGTTGATAACGCAACATGACGCGCGCACGTTCAGACACGGGGACTTCTTTCCAGGTTTTAAACGCTTCTTTGGCACTGTGAATGGCCTGCTCTACTTCGGCAGTAGTAGCGCAGTTAATTTTAGCAATAACGCTATTATTGGCTGGATTGGTCACATCAATATTGCGATCGCCGCTGCCATAAGTGAATTCGCCATCAATATAATGCTTAACTTGTGTGATCATGTTGTTTTCCTCGATCCTTGAACATCTTATGAGTGAATAACATCACTCGTATTGAGTTACTGCGCAGGTAATGCGATTTATTATGTTTGTCAGTCGCACATATTAAGTGGCTGCGTATACATTTACCTGTGCGGTGGTCTTGTCGAACTTAACTTGTATTGTCTATTTACACTTCTATCGCCATTGCTGTGGCTTCGCCGCCACCAATACATAACGATGCCACGCCGCGCTTAAGGCCGCGTGCTTTTAGGGCATAAATCAATGTGACTAGCAAACGCGCTCCAGAACAACCAATTGGGTGTCCCATTGCACATGCGCCGCCATTAACGTTGACCTTGCTGGCATCTAAGTTCAACTCAGAAATCGCTAACATAGTGACCATGGCAAACGCTTCGTTGATTTCGTATAAATCGACGTCATCTTTGTTCCACTGCACTTTATCGAACAGTTTTTGCATCGCGCCAACCGGTGCGGTGGTGAACATTGACGGTTCTTGTGAATGGGTAGTATGACCTTTGATGGTGGCTAAAACATTTAAGCCAAGTTGCTGGGCTTTTTCGCGCGTCATTAACATTAACGCTGCTGCGCCGTCTGATATTGAACTTGAGTTGGCAGCTGTAATTGTGCCGTCTTTGGTAAATGCAGGACGTAATGTCGGGATTTTTTCAGGGCGGGCGTTACCAGGCTGCTCGTCAGTGTCTACCGTCACGTCACCACGACGTGTGCTGATGGTTACTGGCACGACTTCGTCTTTAAATGCGCCAGAGTTAATCGCTGCATTGGCTTTTTCGAGCGAACTTAATGCAAAAGCATCCATTTGCTCACGAGTTAAACCAAAGTCATCAGCGGTTTTTTGAGCAAATGTGCCCATTGCGCCACCAGTGTAAGCATCTTCAAGGCCGTCTAAAAACATGTGGTCCATGACTTTGCCGTGCCCCATACGCATGCCGCTGCGTGCTTTGTCGAGTAAATATGGTGCTTGGCTCATGCTTTCCATGCCACCCGCAACCACAACTTGGCTGCTGCCCGCTTTAATTAAATCGTGGGCTAACATGACGGTTTTCATACCAGAACCACAGACTTTATTGACTGTTGTTGCACCAACACTTAACGGTAAACCTGCACCTAGAGTTGCTTGGCGAGCAGGTGCTTGGCCTAAACCGGCAGGCAATACACAACCCATCAATACTTCGTCAACAGCATCAACGCTGATCCCCGTTTGGGCGATAAGACCTTTGATAGCGGTTGCAGCTAATACTGGAGAAGCTACCTCAGACAATGCGCCTTGAAACCCACCCATTGGTGTACGTTTCGCGGCAACAATAACGATATCTTGACCTGTTTGCTCTGTACTCATAACCACTCCAATTTACTGCGCTTGAAAAATTAACATCAATAATATGGATATCACTTTGACGTTGACGCGAACGTAAAGCAAGTAAAAAATGGTCTAAATACTGATGTTAATTAATAGGAATTGTCAGTGAAGATTTACAGTTTAAGAATGTCACGTTTAAATTTGATGTAAGATATTGTTTTTATGATACATATCAATATCTATTTATCAGTAACATGATTACTGTTGAGTGATTTGTTGAGCGTAAAACTTTAGTCTAAGTAGAAAGTAGCCGCAGCGACCAAACAACTGCATCGGCACTTAGGCAGGGTTAATGATCGACAACCACGACTTGATTGCGACCGTTGTCTTTTGCTTGATATAAGCCTAAATCGGCTTGCTTAATAATGTCGACAAGCTCATGAGTTTGCGGGGTTAACATAGCGACAGCCACACTGATGGTGAAATTCATTTTAACATCGTTAAACACAAACTGGTTTGACTCAATACTGGTTCGCAATCGCTCGGCTATTTCAACGGCTTGTGCTTGCTCGGTATCAGGTAAAATAATTAAAAACTCTTCGCCACCGATGCGACCTAAAATATCGTTTTTCTTGAGCCAATTGCGTGCTCGTCTACCGCACGCTTTTATGGCTAAATCGCCAATATCATGACCATAATGGTCATTAATGGCTTTAAAGTTATCGATATCGAACATAATAACGGCTAGTGATCGATGATGTTTTTTAGCCTGATAAAAGCGCTTTTTACCCTGCTCAAAAGTATGACGTCTATTAGCAATCCCCGTCAAATAATCCGTTTGAGAGCGGCGTTTAAATTGTCGGCGAGATTGCCACAAGAAAATGACCACCACCAATAACACCAATGCAATTAGCACTGCGATTGCCATTGATAAGTTAGTAATTTTTTGAGAATCTATTTCAGCCTCTAAATTCAACTTATTGATTGCCAATTGCTTTTCGAGCAGACGATTATTAAACTCAGCCACGGTAAGATTATGGTCTAATGATGAATTAACCACATCATTATTTATGATGTTAGCAAAGTGCTTTTTTTGTAAATCAATGGTATCCAAAAGCTTATTCATGCCCAGATTACTCGACCCATTGGCGTAATCAATAATGGCCGCAATCATCAATTTCAGTTCATTGGAATGGCCGTCATAAGTCGCCGAACCAGAAAATATTTCAGCATACTTAAAAGCTTTATCTGGTTGTTGTTGGCGAAAATAACTCAATGCCAACCATGCATGCGTAGCGTCGACAAAGTATTTTTCTTGGGTTGTATCTTGCACTTCAAGTGCGCGCAAAAAATGATCTATACCTTCTTGAAATAAACCTTGAGCCCAACAGCTAATACCCGTATTAAATTGATAGAAAAAATCAAAGTCAGCAAACTCTGGCGATTGCTCTACCAGTTGCTGCATTTGGGCTAAATGAGCTTTGTTTTCCCCCCACAAGGCCAATTTAATCGATTCGCCCACCATGTTATGCAACATATTAAACATGTCTTGCTTATCTTGGGCTTGCTCCCAAAAGTCATAGGCTTTGTTAAAGTATTCGTAGGCTTTACGGTTTAAACCATTGTCACGATAGATAGCAGCCGTGGCATTGAATATCATCGCTTGACGACTCAGTCCTAATTGATGCTGTTGCGCTATCGCTAAAGCTTCATTTAACCTTTTGAGACCTTCGCCAAAATCACTTGGTTTATTATGGCAATACGCACTTTGCGCTAACACTTCGGCCAAGATATCTACTTGTCCAAGTTGACGGGCTAATGTAATCGCCACTTCACGATCTGGGCAATAAATTTGGGTGTCGTTAGTTTGAAGGTAAAGTATGAATGAACGCTCGAGATAGCTTTTGACCAATTCTTTGCTAAGAGGATGTGGTGTAAGTAATTTAATGGCATGGCTATAGCTGTTAATTGCAGCAACAAGATCACTGTTAACTTCTTGCTCTATTGCCAGTAAATGCAATAACTGGCCTTGCTGTTCAATCGGCCATTGAGCACTTTGTGGTAGCTGTTGTTGTAAAAAGTCAATGCGTTGTTGTGATGAGCTTAATGTGGCTAACTGTTGTTTGATATCAGTAATTTTTGTGCTATCAGTAATTTTTGTGCTATCAGTAATTTCTGTGCTAACAGTATTATCGCTAACAGTATTGTTGCTAACAGTATTATCGCTAACAGTATTGTTGCTAACGGTATTGTCGCTAAAAGTATTGTCGCTAACATTGGCGCCATTCATAATAGTGCCATTAGCGTCACTAAAAATGTCACCGGCCCCCCAGGTAGTTAGCGGCCAGCTTACTGCACACACCAATAATATCATCAACTTGGTTTTAACCATTTAACCTCGACCTTACAATAAAAACATCTAAGTTTAACAATAGCTTTTATCGAAACGAAGTCAACGTTAAAACGCTGGTGAAACTATATTCAAATTTACTTTTTACTTTCCCATGGTGTTTTCGCATTCATGTCAGACAAGTCATATGGCGTTAACTGGTAAACATAATAATTAAGCCAATTACTGACTAATAAGCTGCCATGACTATGCCAACGAACAATAGTATCTTGTGTTGGGTCATCTTGTCGGTAATAGTTTTGCGGAATATCTGGCTTGAGGCCTTCGCCAACATCGCGCACATATTCTTCATTCAAGGTGTCTTTTTGATATTCAGGGTGGCCCATAACAAACACATTATGATTATCACGACTGAGTACAATATACGCGCCAGCCTCGTCTGATTCAGCCAACACTTCTAAATCTGGATGTTGACGAATTTGTTCAATATCCATTTCAGCAAATCGGGAGTGCGGTGCAAAAAACTCATCATCAAAACCGCGCAATAGTGGGTGTGGGTCGCTGGTTCTTCGATGATTAAATACACCTGAACGTTTATTCGCTAATAACTGACGATGTAAATCATAAAGATGATACAAACCAGCATGAGCTGCCCAACACAAAAACAGTACTGAAGTGACATGTTGTTGTGACCAGTCAATAATTTCGCGAATGTGGTCCCAATACACCACATCTTTAAAATCAATTTTTCCTAACGGTGCACCTGTAATAATCAAACCATCGTAATTGTTATTTCTAATGTCTTCAAAATCACGATAAAAAGTATTCATGTGATCCACTGATGTATGCTTTGATTCCTTATCATGAATGCGTAATAAATCGACCCCAACTTGCAAGGGCGTATTGCCCAGTAATCGCAATAACTGGGTTTCAGTTTCGATTTTATTAGGCATTAGATTCAAGATTAATACCCGCATTGGACGAATGTCCTGATTAGCAGCTCGGGTTTCAGACATCACAAAGATATTTTCTGACTCTAATATACCTGCTGCAGGCAGGTTATCTGGAATTCGAACCGGCATACGTCTCACCTTTAGATTAATTAAACACATGTACTTGATTAACCAGCGCTCGATTAACCAACCAGCCTTTTCACAATAACGTTAATGTCTGTTATGTCACAGTTTCAACATTCAGTTTAGCGCTAAAAACAGCGGTCATCATCGATTGTCAAATGTCGTTTGCAAACATAACTAACCTACTCACCTAGCCTAAACCGCGACAGAATGGCTTATTGCTAACGTTAATATCGGTCAATCTGTTAGATAACCATCATACACTTGGATGGCTGGAAGTCTACACGTCTCAAGTTGAATTTTTTTCTTACTTGTTATCAACTGATGTTATTTCTATTATGAGTCATTATTTTTGATGAGATGAATCATGTCTACAGCGACAGCGATGATTATTGGCGCCAGCTCTCAACTGAGCCAAGCCTTAGCCAGACAGTTATCTGCACAGCAAGTTTCGCTGGTGCTTTTTGTTAACGACCCTGAATCACTTAACGAGTTTAGTCAAAGTCTGCCTGGCGATGTCAGTGTATATCCGTTAGTAATTAATCAACCTGACACACTAATAGCACAGCTGAATGCCGCCTGGAGCAAACATAATGGCGCCCATTTGGTGATTGTTAATACCGGTGTTAATGACTACGATTCTACCCTGCCTTGGGCAATTGATAAGCACACTATTGATATTAACGTAATGGGCTTTGCTGCGGCAAATAACTGTATTTTTAAATTAATGTGCGAGCAAGGTTACGGCCAACTAGCCGCCATTAACTCAATAGCCGGTCAACGTGGAGGGCCTAATGTGGCTTATCATGCCTCCAAAGCCTTTGCTGAAAATTACCTGCAAGGCTTGAGTATGCATGCACAACGATTAAAGCTGCCTATTACCATTAGTGATATTCAATTAGGGTTATTTGATAAAGCCGTTCATTTGAATACACAATTGCTGTTGTCGCCTATCGATAAAGTGGCTACACAAATCATCTCAGCCTTGCAAAAAGGTAAACGCCGAGTGTATGTCACTAAACGCTGGCGCATTGTCGCGTGGATAAATCGTTTATTACCAGAGTACATTTACAATACTCGCCATTGGAAACCGCGTAAAAAGTCTCCATAAGTGCCATCAACAAAAACAGGAACCCGTAGGTTCCTGTTTCATATGTTCGTTTTTCGCTAACGTATTCTACCCTAGCTTAATAAGTATAACCGACGCTGATCATGTAAACCCAAGGATCAATGTCTGTATCAACCACAACATGATCTGCCCCCATATCAAAGCTCACATCCGTTGCAATTTGAGCATACCAAACAGACGCATTAACCAACCATTTCTTATCAATTTGATAATCAAGCCCAACTTGAGTCGCCACGCCCCAAGAGTTCGATAGGCTCAAATTATCTAAGCCAAGATCTTTCGCCTCTTGAGTAAATTCACTGTCATAAAAGTTGGTAAAGTTAATCCCTAAACCAATATAGGGACGTAAAGCAGACTGTGAATCGCCAAAGTAATATTGTGCGACCAGTGTTGGAGGTAATTGCTTTGAGTCAGCAATTTTACCGAGTTCACCCAGTGACACATCGTGACTAAAAGGCGATGCCGCTAATAATTCAATGCCGATATTATCAGTTAGCATATAACCAAAATTTAGCCCTAATTGGACATCGTTATCTACGCTAAATTCAGCAATATTTGCGACTACAGGGCTTGACTCATTTGGAGCAACCATTGCCACACCAGCACGAACAATAATATCTCCTGCTTGATGGGCCGCAGCACCAAATGAAAAACCAGCAGTTAATAAAGAAGCAGCAACTAAACTTAGGGTAATTTTCTTATTCATTTTTTAACACTCCTTGGCAATGACAACTAGATGCAATTCTGTGCATCCTTAACATTTGCGGTTAACCTACTGAAGTTAATCGTTAACATCATTGATTCAGATCAACAAAACAGCAGTACCCCTATAGAGGTACCTAATTAGATCCCAGACACATGATTTAGATCACAAAGTGAGGCGGTAAAGAGATGAAAGAGGTATTTAACAGTTAGGTTTTGTGAGGTTGAACAGGTGAATTATTATTGATGATTAATCTGTTACAGATAGTTTGCAGTAATGGATTAACCATCCCTTTTGGGACACGCGATGGTTAAAAATAGCTTTGTCACGCTTTGGGTTTGGACTTAATGACAAGTCAAACAAACAGCCTAAACCAAACACACTCGTCACGTGTAATTGAAACTCAGCTGTTGTATGGTCATCAGAGGGAACTAATTTAACCCCAATAGCCGTTTGTTTTTCTGGCCAAAATGACATGGCATCAACACAAGAACTATAGGGCATATCACCATTTCTAAGATGCATTCTGGCTTGGTTTTTCGCCGACCATGGCAGAGCTATCTGCTTAACGAGTAAAGCTTCAATCGCCTGGTCTTCTGCAGAAGATGGGTTGTTATCACACCAGTAAATGACATCAATGTCGTTTAAGGGCTGTGAGGTCATGCTGTGCAAATTATCCCAAATCAAATTGCGTATAAAACCCGCACTAATTAACCAGTCGGTGATCCCTTGTTGTTGCATCACTTTCTGGCACACCATTAACGCAGCCAGTCTGGTTTCATCTTGTTGTAACCACTGCCACAACAAGAACAATGGCTTAGCCTGTCCATGTTGCAACTGATCAATGGCCACTTGGTTTAACAGGGGCGGATTTAACTGGTGCTGATTAAACAAGGTTTGATTACGTCGCGTCATGCTGTTGTTCTGGCGCGGCATCAGCAAATGCAGGTAACTTATGGCACTCATCCCAAATTCTGACAATATTAGGATACGCAGCAAGCTCTAAATTAAAGCGTTTGGCATTATACACTTGCGGGATCAGACAAATATCGGCCAGCGAAGGCGTATCACCAAAGCAGAAACGTCCAGAATATCGGCTTAACTGCTGTTCTAAAGCAGCAAAACCAAGGTGTATCCAATGGTGATACCAACGCATTTTATCAGCTTCTGATACACCCATTTCGTTAACTAAATATTGTAATACTCGAAGATTATCTAAAGGATGAATTTCACATGCTATGGCTTGAGCCATGCTGCGAACAATAGCTCGCTGCTCAATATTGCTGGGAAGTAACGGTTGCTGAGGGTGTTTTTCGTCGAGGTATTCTATAATGGCTAACGATTGCGATAAGTTAATCTCGCCTGACTCATTATTGTCGATAAACGTCGGCACAAGATCCGAGGGGTTGAGTTGATGGTAAGCCTCAGAATGTTGCTCACCACCATTATTAACCAAATGAACTGAAATATGTTCAGCCGTTAACTGCTTTAAATTTAACGCAATACGCACGCGATATGCCGCACTTGAACGCCAGTAGCCATAGAGTTTCATGTCAATTCCCTTATTTTTATTTTAATCTGCCTAACAAAAAGGCAATAACGATTAACCGCTATTGCCTTTATATTTCGATTTATATCGCTTTCATAATCTTAAGCTTTGTATTCAACCACTTTTTGATCGATAGAACCAAAGATACTCACACCGTTATCATCAAACATTTCAATGCGAACAGTGTCACCAAAATGCATAAAGGGTGTTGATGCTTTACCGTCGGCAATGATTTCAAGCATGCGTTTTTCAGCTAAACAACTTGAACCAGCACTGCGATCGTAGTTAGAAATAGTACCAGAACCAATAATTGCACCTGCGCCTAATGGACGTGTTTTAGCCACGTGCTCTACTAACTGGCTAAAGTTAAACGTCATGTCGACGCCGGCATTCGGGCGGCCAAACAACTCACTGTTTAAATGAGTCACTAACGGCAAATGTACTTTGCTGTCTTGCCATTTGTCACCTAACTCGTCTGGGGTAATCGCAATGGGTGAAAAGGCACTCGATGGCTTAGATTGGAAAAAGCCAAAGCCTTTACCTAATTCACCTGGGATTAAGTTACGCAGTGATACGTCGTTAACTAACATCAATAATTTGATGTGCTTAGTTGCATCTTCACTGTTAACACCCATGGCAACATCATCAGTAACAATAGCAATTTCTGATTCGAAATCGATACCGTATTCTTCGCTGGCCATTTGAATATCCGCTTTAGGGGCGATAAAGCTGTCAGAACCACCTTGATACACTAAAGGATCAGTCCAAAACGATGCTGGCATTTCAGCGCCACGCGCTTTGCGTACTAACTCAACATGGTTAACATACGCACTGCCATCGGCCCATTGGTAGGCTCTTGGTAAAGGAGATAAACAACGTGCTTCATCAAAATCTACTGCATTGTCCATCTGGCCGGCGTTTAGTGCTTCATACAACTCATTAAGTTGTGGATATAGCAAATCCCAAGCATCTAATAATTGCTGCATAGTATGGGCAATAGCGGGTACCGCGACTGTTTTGGACAAATCTTTACTGACTAACATCAATTGGCCGTCGCGACGTCCGTTGTGATAACTTGCAAGTTTCATTACTGCTCCTAAATTCTGGGTGAGATCTGCGTCCTACTCGATACAAGACTCTCAATCTAACCATAGAAATAACCGATCGTGACGGAAAATCCTATAGTAGGTACTAAATCACATTTTTGCGGTGCTAATCGTGATTTGTAAATTATTCGTTACAAAACATAAAAGGCCACGTCAACACTGATTGTTAGCGTTAAAATGACCAAAATGCCAGCACTTGGCTGGCATTAAATCGTTACATTACTTTTTCTTACTAATACTGTAATCACGCAACTTGTTAGCAATAGCGGTATGAGACACACCTAACTTTTTGGCTAATTGGCGTGTACTTGGGTACGCGGGATATAACCGACGTAATAAACTGGCTTCATATTCTTTCATCGCCTCGTCTAACGTGCCCTCAAACTCTTCATCGAAGTAGCCAAAGCCTTCAGCATATGAAGGTAATTTAAGTTGCTCAACGGTCAATTCTGTTGAGCCATCCCACATTGATACCGCTCTAAAAATCGCATTTTTCAATTGGCGCACATTACCCGGCCATGCATAGGTAAATAGGTAATCGCGACAACTTGCCGAGATACGTCTTAAGGGACTCGATAACTGCTGACTATAATGCTCTAAAAACATCTCAGTTAATGGAATCACATCTACACGACGCTCACGCAGTGATGGCATGTGATAGCTTAAGACATGGATTCGATAGTACAAATCTTCTCTAAACTCACCGGATTGGCAAAGTTCAGCCAAATGTTTTTGGGTTGAACAAATAATCCGCACATCAGCGCGTACTTCTTCATCGCCACCAATCCGTCTAAAAGTTCCGTCTTGTAATAAACGCAATAATTTAACTTGTGCGGTTTTAGACATCTCGGCAATTTCATCAAGAAACACCGTACCGCCTTTTGCTTCTTCAAATAGACCGCGTTTAACGACGGTGCCATTGCTAACAAAGCCAAACAACTCTTCCTCTGCGACACTATCGGGCAAAGCCGCACAGTTTATTGCGATAAAAGGATGTTCACGGCGCATGCTGGCATCATGACTCGCACGGGCCATCAACTCTTTACCTGTTCCTGTTTCACCGGTGATAAGTAACGGTGCATCAAGTTGCGCCATACGCTTGGCTTGCTTGAGTATGTCTTTCATTTTGTCGCTGATAGCCAATACATTATCAAAACCAGTGGTTTGATTTTGCAGAGCATTAAACTGTTTACCCACTCTAGCGGGTGATTTCAGCGAGATAACCGCACCCGCCAAAATAGTTTTTTCATCGTCATCGGGTAAGTAAATTGGCAGCATTTCAGCCAAATACTCGCTCGAGTTAATTTGAACTCGTGTGGCTTGCGCCAACACCGGTATTTCACTCATCCAACGAGCAAAGTTAAACCCTTGTACCCAATGATTAAGTGACTCGCCCACCACTTCATGTTCAGCCATACCAAGCGTCAATAATGCCGACTCATTGGCTATGCGGATCCGCCCTTTCGCGTCTGTTGAAAACACCGAATCGGGTAAGGTTTTAAGTAAGGTTTTTAGGGCGTAATGTTCTTGCTCTGACGGCATAAAAGATACGGTACGGACATCATGCACACTTTCGACTTTACGAATTTGTGGCATTAGCTCACGCAGGGTTTCGAAACTGATTTCTGCAAACTGCAAAAACAGGAAACCTTTATTACTGGCATCAATGGCAATTAAGTTAATACCATGTTTTTCAAGCACGACGAGGATGTCTTTCGCTAAACCCACGCGATCGATACAACTGACTTCCAAACGCATAATGTAACGATTCCCTATTTATTAATGTTTTATTGCGGAAATTTGGCATAACGTTAGAGGGATATGGCTTCAGTGGCAAGTGAAGTTTACAGCAGAATTGTAACAGAGAAACTATTTCAGCACATTACGTTAACGTAACATGCTGAAATGGATGGCGATAGTAACTAGTCTAACAACTGGTCTGTCTTGGCAGCCATAATGAAATCGTTTTTGTGTAAGCCTTTAATTGAGTGTGACCACCACGTCACTGTGACTTTGCCCCATTCGGTTAAGATACCTGGGTGATGGAACTCAGCTTCAGCTAAATCGGCCAACTTATTGGTAAAGGCCATCGCTAACTTAAAGTTTTTAAATTTATATACCCGCTCTAACTGCATAATGCCGTCACGAACTTCAACGCCCCAATCAGGGATCATACCGACAAGCTCTGCTAACTCTGCATCCGTTACTTTTGGTGCATCTGCTTGGCATGCTTCACATTTCATCTCGGTTAATGCGTTCATTTGTACTCCTTGGCTTAATTAAATAGTGTCTCACTTGCAGGTTGTTGAGCTAACTTATTGGTTGCTCATCTGCAATAAATCGTTAACTGGCTTTGACTTTTAGAGCAAATTTAGGCTCAAACATGCCTAAATGACGTGCTTTTGTCACCATGCTCATAATGTCCATACGGGCAATTTCGTCTAAATAGTCAATATGATCGATAACATAATAAATAGGTTGCATGATATCAATACGATACGGTGTGCGCAGTACGTCGAGTAAATCAAACGGCTTACGTTCAGGGCTGTCACTTAATGCATACATGGTTTCACCCGGTGAACTTAAAATGCCGCCGCCGTATATTTGCAGTGATTCATTTTTCGCCTGAACCAAACCGAACTCAATAGTAAACCAATATAATCGCGCCAGAAACACGCGCTCTTCTTTTGATGCCGCCAGGCCTAACTGGCCATACATATGTGAAAAATGCCCAAATGATGGATTGGTTAATAACGGACAATGGCCAAATATCTCATGAAAAATATCAGGTTCTTGCAGGTAATCAAACTCTTCTTTGCTGCGAATAAACGTCGCGACTGGAAACTCTTTATTGGCCAGTAACTCAAAGAAACGCCCAAATGAAATCAGTGCAGGCACTGCAGCAGTTTTCCAACCCGTTGCATCAAGTAACACTTTATCGATTTCAGGCAATTGTGGAATGCGATCAACTGACATGCCTAATGCATCTAAGCCTTGTAAATAGGCTTGGCATGCGCGGCCCGGCATATTCGTCACTTGGCGCTGATACAATTGTTGCCATAATTGATTCTCATGCTCTGAGTAATCAATGTAACCTTGGGCATCAGGTTGGTGTGCAATATACTTTGTTGCTGTACTCATAGGTTCCACTTTACGTCAACTTCACTCCCTACATAGTGTGCTAAGGGTGATGTTTTGTTAACTCCTTCACAGTTTATTGTCTTGCCATAATGTAGTGCTAATCGTAAACAAATAAATACAACTACTGATTTAGCTCTCACTCAGCGCCCATTTTTATAACTACTTTTGACTCACTTTATAGGAAAGCTGACCGGTATTAATTTGAACGTGCCATCAATAATTTAAATGGCAATTGAACTGTGATAATTTACAATACATGAGAGGCTATTTATCTAACTGACCTGATAAAAGTTGATCGCCAAAAATCAACCAGCCCTATAACTTGACTCATTAATTCACAGGACGATTAAACTATGACAATTTTGGTAACCGGCGGCGCAGGCTATATTGGTACACATACCGTAGTAGAGCTATTAAAGGCCGGACAGAAAGTGGTCATCGTAGACAATCTATCAAACTCAAGTGTTGAAGCGTTGGCTCGAGTTAGAACCATTACCGGTAAAGATGTCACGTTTTATCAAGGTGACATTCTAAACAAAGCCTTACTGCAAAAAGTTTTTGCAGATCACAGCATCGAATCCGTCATTCATTTTGCAGGATTAAAAGCTGTCGGTGAATCGGTCGAAAAACCATTGAAATATTACGAAAACAACGTCACCGGTTCCATCATTTTATGCCAAGTCATGGCTGAAAATAACGTCAAAAACTTAGTTTTTAGCTCATCTGCCACGGTTTACGGCGATCCCGCTAGCTTACCCATTAAAGAAGATTTTCCTACTGGCGCAACCAACCCTTATGGCCAGTCAAAATTGATGGTTGAGAATATTTTAGCTGACTTGCATAACTCGGATAACAGCTGGAATATAGCTCGTTTACGTTACTTTAATCCAGTCGGCGCTCACGAAAGTGGCTTGATTGGCGAAGACCCTAACGATATCCCTAATAACTTGATGCCATTTATTGCCCAAGTTGCTGTTGGCAAACGCCAACAATTAAGCGTTTTTGGTGATGATTACAACACACCAGATGGCACAGGCGTACGTGATTATATTCATGTTGTTGATTTAGCTATGGGTCACTTGCAAGCACTTAAAAAGCTGCAAACTAAACCTGGGCTGGTGACTTATAACCTCGGTACGGGCATAGGCTACAGCGTGTTAGACATGGTCAAGGCATTTGAAAAAGCTTGTGGCAAAACCATTGCTTATCAAATTAGTCCTCGCCGCCCTGGTGATATTGCAGCCTGTTATGCCGACCCAAGCTTTGCCGCTACAGAATTGGATTGGCGTGCAACCCATACCGTTGAAGATATGGCAAATAGCAGTTGGAAATGGCAATCAAATAATCCTGATGGTTACAATACCAACGCCATTAATTAGGTGATCTATCAGAGTCACTCAGGTTTTTCAGTTTGAGGCGCATTGTTGAAAGAATGGTTATTCCCTTATGAAACAATGCAACAAAAAATGGAAAGCCTGAGTGGCTCCCGCAGGACGAGTTTATGCATCTACTATGCTGCTTAATAGTATTTTGACGTACGACTGCATGGTCTATTTTTTTCTATAAAAAATAAGACATTGCCACCATCCATGGCGGCAAGATGCACGAGATAGAGCAACGTAGGAGCTGTTGCCGAGAGCAACTATGCCTACAATCCTATTGCTTGCCTAGAAGAATTGCTTGCCTAGAAGAATTGCTTGCCTAGAAGATGCCGATTCTCGCTGAATGACCAGATAATTATTGGAATTGGTATGAATTGCCAAGCGCTTAACAATTTTGTGCTGCAGTTAATGCTAATATTGATTGCAGCAAATATATTTAAGCTCAATTGGAACCGAAATGAACCAAGGTATTAATCAAAGTCGCCGTAATTTATTTAGTCGCAGAAAATCCAATGTTACCCGCCCGCCGTGGAGCAAAACGGATCAAGAGTTTACTGACAATTGCACACGCTGTGACAAGTGTATTACCGCCTGCGAAACCCAAATAATTAAACGCGGTGAAGGTGGTTTTCCTGAAATAGATTTCACTAAAGATGAATGTACCTTCTGTAAGCAATGCGTTGATGTGTGCCCAGAGCCTGTATTTGATCGCGACCAATCCTTACCTTGGTCAATTACAGCAGCGATAAAAGACAACTGTTTAACCCATGAAGGTGTTTGGTGTCAGAGCTGCAAAGATGCCTGCGACCCTCGCGCAATTAGCTTTATTATGGCAATAGGACAAGTGCCTAAACCCATGATAAATACTGATGCCTGTACTGGTTGTGGTGCTTGTGTGTCTCCTTGCCCCGCGGATGCGATACTCATTGGCAATTCAAACTGATTTATCCTCCAAAATGTAGAAAGATGTTATAAATACAGTCAGCGATTTTAGTGTTGTTTATCAACCTATCACGTTATATTACCGACATAATACCAACTTAAGAGCACTAAGATGTTTCGTCAAAAGCAACCGGCTAATCCACTCAGTTTTATCGCCCAAGAATGCCATTTAACCGGTAAGCTCATTTTTAGTGGTGATGTCCTAATTGCAGGTCATGTGAGTGGTGACATCAAAGCGCAGGGCAATGTAACCATTGAAACTAGTGGCACTGTCGATGGTGATATTTTATGTCGCGAGTTAATGATTGCTGGGCAATTAGCAGGTAAAGCGCGTTGTAAAAAAATCACCCTCCATGAGCAAGGGATTTTTGAAGGCGATGCTTATTGTGAAAATATTGAAATTTTAGATGGTGGCCAGTTTTTAGGTTATCGTCACAGAGAGCCTCTTACGAGTACTTCCTCAGAAAGTTAATCTGGTTTTTTAGCTGCTGTTTTACCTGCCTTATAGCGCGGGCAAGAATCATCTATCTTTAACCAACTAGCCTGCTCGTCAGTGTGTATATGATAAGTCGGTCGTACTAGGTTTGGTTGGTCTAAAGAGGCTATCGACAATGAAGTGTATTGTGGATAATCTAAATGTCGGTAAGTCAATGAACAGCCACAGCGCTGACAAAAACCACGTCGAATGTTATCTGAAGAGGCAAATTCAGTCACCGGTCCTTGTAACCACTGCACTTTGTCTGTATGAAAATCCATCCAGCTCATGACTACCGCACCAACGCTTTTACGACATTGATTACAATGGCAATGATCGGCTTCAAATGGCATACCGATAACTTGATAACGTATCGCCCCACATAAACAACCGCCTTGTAATGCCATTTGAACACCTGCTACATGATTGTTAGTCGTGTCATTCGATATCTGTCGCAGATGTTGTGTGCTGCTGAGTTTGGAGATGGGCTTGCTGTTGCCATTGACGCAACAAAGTCACAAACTCTTTCGGTTCTCGATCTAAATTATCAATCGATAAATACACATGGTAACCCAATTGTTCGTTTAACGTTTGACAGCGATGACCAAACATTGCCAATACCCCACGGTAACGTTCACCATTGACCACTAGCGGCGTAAATTCAGCCCCCAAATAACCTTCTAAACTTTGTAAATCTTCATCTTGGGTGGCCGCAGTCATGAGTAATGGCCGCTGTTCGGTCAGTAAACCAGTGGCAAGACGGGGTGAAATACAGTCTAAAATGGGATTAATCTGTTTAAGCTTAACGCCAATATAAGGTAGCTCAATCAACTGCAAGTTTTGATTTACTCGGGCACAATCGACTCGTTGAATGTTATGCCATTCAATAAACACTTGGCCGCGGCGATGAAAAAATGCCACACCTGCAGCAGTTAGCTTAAAACTAACCGCCGGCTGATGCACTTTAGCGACACCTAAAATGAGTGCCACTGAGCCTAATGCAAAACACAACATTCCTACGGCAAAAAAACCGTTAAGGCCGATAAAAATAATCAAGCTAGCCGTTAAACTGATGGCACCAACCACCGTTAAGGTTATACCATTTCGTTTGGTAAAAGGGCTAATTAGTAACTCATCATTGACCACGGTTTGTCCTTTAAACTAAATATAATAATTAAGGTTTTTAATATCGCTTTACGTCTTTTGGCTAATACATTTAATCAGCAGTCATACCTTTAATATTAAGCCACAGCATGCCAACATATTCATGGATAGATTTTTGCGAAGCCAACAGTTGATCTGCATCTAAACGCCACCAGAAACCTTGATGTGCAATAAAATCACTCGGTGCAGGCTGGGGTTGCATCCCTAATGAGGTGAATATCATCATCGCCCGCGGCATATGAGTTGCTGAAGTGACTAATCGAAATGGTTGCTGCCCAATTCGCTGTTGTAAAGCATAGGCCTCTTCAATGGTATCTTTGGGTTCATTAAAGGCCACAATACTGGCTTTGGGGATCCCTAACTCTTCTGCAGCTTGAGCCATAATGGTCGCATGAGCTGTCTTCAGATATCCGCCACTCCAACCACTCACAATTAAAGTGCATTGCTGTCCCAACCTAAACTGACGAACGCCTTCAGTTAAACGAGCCAGTGCTGTTGATGATAGTTGCTGCACTGCAGTATGGCCTTGTTGCTCACGATTGCCTGAACCTAATACCATCACAACACAAGAACCAGTAATCGGTTGATGATTAACGTTATGCTGTGATTCTAATGAATCTGCTAAAAAATAGCTCACTTGCGATTGACTTGTTAATGTTAGCACCACGATAGCGGTAACCAAGAGCACTCGGCCAAATTGCAGTAACGTTACACGATTCGTTCGCCATAAAATGGCAGCCAGAACGAACAACATTATGCTAAAAGGAATTGGCATCACCAATTGTGACAACAGTTTTTTAAGCCAAAACATTAATTATTCACTTCGTTTATCATTATTGCGGCTAGTTTATCGTTATCGAGCACTAAAACAAACTCAAAACAAAAACGGCACCTTTAAGTGCCGTTTAATCTACTGTAATACTTAATGTATTTGCATATCGCGTAAGAAGTGATTACTTCTCGTCTTTGCCCCACAACCATGCTGCACCGCGAACACCAGATGATGCACCAAACTTATTTTTAACCACTTGGGTACCACATTCACGGCCAACAACATATTTGGGTAACACTTTAGGTAATTCAGTATAAATAGCTTCAATATTAGAGACGCCGCCGCCAAGTACAATCATGTCTGGGTCCATCATATTAATCACGTGTGCGAGTGAACGCGCTAAGCGATCGATATAACGTTCAAATGCGGCTGTGGCTAACGGATCGCCTTGTTGCATCATCTCAGAAATTTGAATACCGCTAGTGGCATCACCACCCGCTTCACGAAAATCACGAACAAAGCCTGTGCCAGAAATAAAGGTTTCAATACAGTCACGATTACCACAAAAACAAGTAGTGGTATTAAACTCATCTGCTGTCATCCACGGTAATGGGTTATGTCCCCACTCTCCGCCAATGCCATTACCGCCGCCATGGACACGACCGTTAATCGCAACACCTGCACCACAACCGGTACCAATAATGCCGCCAAATACAACCCCTTTACCAGCAGCTGCGCCATCAACGGCTTCTGATACTGCAAAACAGTTCGCATCATTAGCTACACGTACTTCACGGCTTAATACTTCACTTAAATCTTTATCCAGCGGATGACCGTTAATCCAGGTTGAATTAGAGTTTTTTACCAAGCCAGTAAACGGTGACACAACACCTGGAATGCCAACCCCAACAGAGCCGGTTTGGCCCGTTGCTGATTCTGCATCAGCCACTAAGCTGACAATGGCTTCAATGGTACCAGGATAGTTTTTTGGCGTTGGAATGCGCTTTCTGAAAATTTCAGATCCATCATCGGCTAAAGCCACTATTTCAATTTTTGTACCACCGAGATCGACGCCCATGCGCATCATAACTTGTCACTCCATTTGCTTATTATTAATTGGGGTTCCATATTGGGCTTGCAAGAGCTGATAACGATTAGCGCTATTTGCGTGCAAACCATGCCGATGAAGCAGCAATAAAATACGGATTTAAAATATTTTCTTTTTGGTTGTATTGCAGCGGTGTAAGCGCTGGATATTCAACCACCTGACCACCAGCACTTTCTAATACTGCTTGCGCTGCGGCGGTATCCCATTCACTGGTTAGGCCTAATCTTGGATACACATCTGCTTGCCCTTCGGCCACCATACAAAATTTTAATGAACTGCCGACACTTAACATTTGGTGTTCGCCAATAGTCTGTAAATAAGCGGCAACATCAGGGCTAACGTGAGAGCGGCTTCCGACTACAATAGGTGGCGATTGCAATGCTCTGTCACGAATATCTAATAACGATATTTGTCCGTTATATTCAAGCCATGCCCCTTGACCAACAATACCGCTATAACATTTGTCTAATACTGGTGCATATACCACACCGGCAATGGCTTTGCCTTGGTGAATAAGGGCGATGTTGACGGTAAATTCGCCATTGCGTTTAATAAATTCTTTGGTGCCATCTAGCGGATCGATCAACCAATACGTTTGCCACGTTTGTCGCTCTGCCCAGCTGATATCAGCCGCTTCTTCACTCATTACAGCAATATCAGCAAAATGCTGTTTAAGGCCAGCGACAATCACATTATGGCTGGCAATATCGGCTGCAGTAACAGGGCTATCGTCTTGTTTAACCTCAATCTGCAAATCAGTTTGAGCATAAACCTGCATAATCGCAGTACCTGCATCTTTAGCAATGGCGACTACCTGTTCTAGCTCAGCTAGAGAAAATGTAATGTTCGACAAATCAATTCCTTAAAATCTATAACGGCTTCAATACCATTAAGGTGCATTTGCTCCATTATGCCATTGTTGACATCATAAATTTATATAATCATTTGATCGTACTTAAACCAAAACACTCTGATCATGCCATTACATGCTTACAACATACTGACAACACCTCTAAACTTGCTCGATACTAAGCTAAACCACTCACCACTCAAAGCAAACAGTGCATCTTTGCATTCGTATTCAGTTAAAAATCAACATCATAAAATGACACTATTTAGCTGGGATATCACAGTAAAAAACCATCGTCACTCACAGTGCTAGTTGATGATTATTGACTACATAAAACAAAATCCACTGTTAAAGCGCTGAGTCTAGTGACATAATTTCTGGTGCTATTTTGCCTAAGGTAACGTCAACACTGCCATCAATTGTTTCGCATCCGGCACCTGTTTTAGGTGATTTAGCACATTCATATACACGCACGTAATCCACTAACATCGACTGCGGAAAAATCGACTCATCGATACCGGTTTTATTCACATTCGCGGCCCATGCGCCACCCACAGCAAGATTAAGTAACATGTGAAATGGCTGATTAAACGGTGCATCATCAGGTGCGTTGACCACATCACCATTATCATCGACATACTGGCTAAACCAACCCGATGCTCGTTGAGTGGCAAAATGAACATCATCGACATACCAACGGATTTCACCTTGTTGCCATTCAACAGCATAAACATGGAAGTCGTCTGCAGGATTGAGGTCATGTGGTAAACGATATTCTGTGCCCGTATAAACATTGTTGGGCCATTGTTTACCGTAATGTAATGTGCCATGTACTGCAGACTCTGGCGCCTTATCGTCGGTAACAACCTTAAGGTTTACGGCCTCCATAATGTCTATTTCACCTGATCCAGCCCAAGGACCGTATACCCAATCTGTCGGTAACATCCATATCGCCGGCCAAGTCCCCTGACCTTGCGGTAATTTGGCGCGAATTTCAAAACGGCCGTATTTCCAATCACCTTTGTTTTTCGATACTAAACGAGCAGAGGTGTAATCTAATGTTTTCGATGTATCGTTTACGTCATAGCTTGGATCAGAATCATTTACTGCAGGCCCAGAAAAGGTTTCTCTTAATGCCGTAATCGCTAACAAACCATCACTAACTGCAGAATTTTCAGGCCGTGCGGTATAACACTGAGCCTCATCATTGCCACCACCATAACAATCAACGGCAAAGCTCCACTTAGCAGTGTCTATTTGGTTACCCTCAAACTCATCTTGCCAAACCAGTTGCCAACCTGATACTGCGGTATTGGGTATCACTGTATATGTTGCTTGTTCTGTTACATCATCAGCATTACAGCCAGACAGAAATATGACCGACAAAGTCAACGCAGTTAAGCAGGATACAAATGAATGATGCTTATTGAGCTTGTTCATTTTTGTCCTTATCCATTTATCGTTCTCTGTTTGCCACACGCAGTAGTAAAACAACAAGCGTCGCCAACCATTACTATTTAAAATTGAGTTTAATTAGCCCTATCTAATGACTCAGATAGGGCTAATTCGCTTTTAATTAGTTACATTGTATGGTGTTTTCTGCTGATGCTGCTTGAATGACCACATCACTGAAACGAATTTCCACTGCCGCGTCGGTGGCAAGGTAAAATGGCATCACAATTTTAGCAAAATCCATTGGTTCATCAGCAAAACATGCCAATGAAAAGCTTAAACGTTGCCATTCACCTAATTGAGTATTCACCTGCTTGGCAATATCGATTTGCTTACGACAATCACCTTCACATGCCAACCCTAGCCATAACGGCTTTTGCAGTGCTTGTGTTGCATTAATACTCACTGATAACGTGGCATCACTATTACTGTAAGCCCTTAAATCACGAGGGAAATTACTAATTAACCCTACAGTGCCCAGCTCATTGCCGTTAAAAGATACTAAGCGCGCATCTTCTTGAACTACACGATCCATAGTACGAATGGTTAATGCGCTATTTTGCGCTACGCTACTGGTTAACCCTTGGCGCTCAGAAGCGTTAGCGATGAACATTGACCAAGGCGATTTCACTGCGCGCTCAAATAAAGGTAAATCTTCTAGTGTTTGAGTTGCAGCTAAATTGTCTTCCGACAAATTGTCTAACACAACCGCATCACTGGCAGTAGATTGGTAAGTTAAGCCATAGCCATAAGGTATAAGCGGCTGATAATCAGCTTGTGCTTTTTTAGTGCTGTATTGGGCTAATGGCACATTAATCTGAGTTTGCTGAGGTGTCGCAGGCCATGAGAATGACAATTTACCGACAAAATCATGAGCAACTTTGCCATCAGCCTGAGTAAATAACACATCTGCAACGCCTTGCCCTTCAGAACCCGGTAACCAGGCTGCGACAAATGCATCAGAGCTGTTAAACTCAGCATTAACCCACATAGGACGGCCACTAATAAACACAGATACCACTGGAATACCTTGCGCTGTTAACTTCTGCAATAAAGCAAGATCACGCTTGTCTCCACGTTGATATTCTAAGTTATCAATGTCGCCGTTACCTTCTGCATACGGCTCTTCACCAAACACAACAATCGCAACATCTGGCTTTTGCTGTGGTTCAAATTCACCCGCAACACTTAATGTTGTTGTACCACCAGCTTGAGTGACCAATTTATCAATACCAGCGTAAATTGACGTAGCACCAGGAAAGTCACTATTTTGGTTATCAGTACCCTGCCACGTAATGGTCCAGCCACCCGATTGTTTACCGATATTATCCGCAGCATCACCTGCAACCAACACCTTTGCATTAGGCGCTAAAGGCAATAAACCTTGATTGTTTTTAAGCAGTACTAAAGATTCACGTACGGCTTGACGTGCCACCTCACGGTGACTTGCTTGGCCAATTAATTCAGTTTTACCCGATAACGGCCGATTGGCAGGGCTAGGTTTGTCAAACAAACCGGCACGGAACTTAACCCGTAAAATACGTTTAACCGCATCATCAATACGCGCTTGGCTTATTTCACCATTATTCACCTGTGCAATGGTGTTTTCATATAACGGTTTCCAAGCGGCAGTTGGCACCATAAAGATATCTAAACCGGCATTGACGGCTTGCGCACACGACTCATTAGTACAATTTTCGATTTGTCCGTGACCGTTCCAATCACCTACCACAAAACCATCGAAATTTAATTTATCTTTAAGTACATCTGTTAATAGATATTTATTGCCATGATTTTTAACCCCATGCCAGCTATTAAATGATGCCATAACACTTTGTGCACCAGCATTGAGTCCACCCACATAGCCTTGTGCATGTATGTCATATAAGTCTTGTTCGCTGGCAATATTATCGCCTTGATCGATGCCATTTTCAGTGCCGCCATCGCCTAAAAAGTGCTTAACCGTTGAAATCACATGTTGATCAGATAAAAAGTCACCATTAACTGAGCCTTGCAGGCCCTCAACGATGGCGTAAGAATAGGCTTTGACGATTTGTGGGTCTTCTGAATAACCTTCATAAGTTCGACCCCAGCGATCGTCTCTCACTACGGCAACTGTGGGTGCAAATACCCAATCGATACCGGTCACCATAACTTCTTTTGCCGTGATAGCGGCTATCTTTTCAATTAACTTAGGGTTATTAGCCGCCCCTAAACCAATGTTATGCGGGAACAAAGTCGCGCCGATAACATTGTTATGACCGTGTACGGCATCGGTGCCCCACATGGTTGGAATATTAATCCCATCAACACTGTCATCGACCGATGCTTGATACAAAGATTCCGCCAGTGCAATCCAATCTGCAGGCGTAGCATGTTTGTCATTGTTAGGGTATGCACCACCACCATTGAGATACGAGCCAAAACCATATTTACGCATATCTTCAACGCTAATATCGCGAATTTCAGGTTGGATCATTTGCGCGACTTTTTGATCTATAGTCATTTTAGCCACTAACGCATCAATTTTGGCTTCTAAAGCATCATCTTTGGCGATAGCAGGCTTAAGATCCGGCCAAATGGCTAATGACGACTTAGCTTCTGTATCACCAACCATGGCTGGGGTAACTGCAGTTTTTTTATCTTGTTGAGTAGCGTTGTTGTTCTCGCCGCACCCACTTAAGCCGAGCAATACGCCTAAGGCTATCAGGCTTGTTTTTGTCGGTGTGCTGATTTTATGCATGCACTGTAATTGAGTTAATCTCATGGTCTTCCCTTATACCTTATCTGCGAATACTGGACGTTTTGCAGCACATCCAATCAAACCGTAATAACCAATAAATACGTAACATAACAGAGGTAGAATAAAGGCTAATTGAATGCCTAAACTGTCAGCTAACATGCCTTGTAATAATGGTAAAACAGCACCGCCGACAATGGCCAAGCATAAAATACCCGAACCTTGACTGGTGTGCTGTTTTAAATCTTGTAGCGCTAAACTGAAAATGGTTGGGAACATGATTGAATTACACAAGCCGACTAGCAACAATGCCCACATGGCAACGGTACCGGCACTCAACATGGCTGCTGCCACTAAAACACACGCACAAAGCGCATTAAACGCGAGTACTTTGCCTGCGTTAATTTTTTGCATGACTGCAGCACCAATAAAGCGCCCAACCATCGCGCCACCAAAGTAGTAAGCAATGTAATGCGCAGCCTCCGATTCAGACACGCCGCCAATATCATCTTGAGTTAAAAAACTAATTAAAAAGCTGCCAATCCCGACTTCAGCGCCCACATAAACAAAAATACCCACGGCACCCAGCACCAAATGTGGGTATTGCCATGCGCTACCTTTTACAGCGGCATTAGACTGAGTGTCTCGTTTGCCCAGTAAAGGCAGTTTTAACAACATAAAAATGAATGCTAATACAAACAACGCACCCGCTAAAATAAGGTAAGGCGTTTGTACTGCAGAGGCTTGTTGCTGAATCGATAGCTGGCCAATCACTTCGCCAACCTCAGTGACTTTGCTGTCATGTTCAACGGTCGATAAAATTAACCAACTACCAAAAAATGGCGCCACCGTGGTGCCTAATGAATTAAATGCTTGGGTTAAGGTTAAACGAGACGATGCGGTTTCGGCTGGGCCTAATACGCTCACATATGGATTTGCTGATACTTGCAAGATGGTAATGCCCGAAGCCAGTACAAAAAAAGCAAATAAAAACATATTGTAAGAGCCATAACTGGCCGATGGATAGAACAGTAAACACCCTACACAAGCAATAACCAATCCGGTAATAATACCTTTTTGATAACCAATTTTACCGACTAGGGCTCCTGCCGGAATAGACACAATAAAATAGGCTCCGAAAAAGCAGAACTGTACCAGCATTGCTTGGGTGTAATTAAGGTCGAACATGTTTTTTAAATAAGGGATTAAAATATCATTTAAACAGGTTAAAAAGCCCCACATAAAAAATAACGAGGTTAACGCTATCAAAGCAAAACGAAAGTTGCCTTGCTGGTGAGTCGAATCGGCATTTGCCAACTCAGGTTGAAGCGGTGAAGTCGCCATGACATTCCCTTATTGTTGTTAATAGTTATCTTGGGTTGCAGTACATAACGCCATTGAATGGATACCAATAATCTCACGCCAAGAGTTAATTCCCCGTAAACCCTAGACATTTGACTGGTGATCATTTCCACACTTGAGCAAGCAGATAAGCATTCAATAATTAACCAAATCAATTATTGACCTTTGGATAATTAATCACTAATCTCAATGTAAGCGCTTTCATTTTTAACATATCGATAACTGATGTCAACGATTTTTAAACGCGAGAGCTTATTTTTTACTGCGTATCTATCACGGCGCAAGGCCTTTTATCAGGGTATTTCAACGTAATAAGTTAGTCATAAAAATAGACACAATTAAATAATACTAAGTGAATTTAAATATGAAAATTATGTTACCAGCCGATTCTAAAATGCATTCAAAAGCGTTCACCTTTGGTGTGGCGACTGCTTCTTTTCAAATTGAAGGCGCAGTGGATTCTCGTCTTCCTTGTATATGGGATACCTTTTGTGCGACTCCAGGCAAAATTCGTGATGCTTCTGACGGTTCGCAAGCATGCGAGCATGTAAAGTTATGGCGTGAAGATGTCGATCTAATTGAATCGCTAGGCGTTGACGCCTACCGTTTATCGATTTCATGGCCACGCGTAATGCATAAAGATGGCAGCCTCAATCCGCAAGGTGTGACGTTTTATACCGACTTACTCGATGAATTAAATCGTCGTGGTATTAAAACCTTTGTGACCTTATACCATTGGGATTTACCACAACATATTGAAGATAATGGTGGTTGGTTAAATCGCGAAACGGCCTATTTATTTGCAGACTACGCCGACAAAATCACTCAGGCATTCGGTGACAGAGTCTATTCATATGCAACCTTTAACGAACCATTTTGCAGTTCTTACTTAGGTTACGAAATTGGCGTTCATGCGCCTGGATTAGCAACCAAAGCGTTCGGTCGTCAATCTGCACACCATTTATTATTGGCCCATGGTTTAGCCATGAAAGTATTGCAAAAAAACAGTCCTAATAGCCAAAATGGTATCGTACTTAACTTCACGCCTTGCTATAGCGCGACAGACTCTGCAGCAGATGTTAACGCCGCAAGTAAAGCCGATCAGTACTTTAATCAATGGTACATCAAACCACTGTTTGACCGTTGCTACCCTGACATTATTAATGACTTCGCCGCTGAAGATAAGCCCGTTATTGAACAAGGCGACTTTGATATTATTGCTCAACCTATCGACTTCTTAGGCATAAACTTTTACACCCGTGCGGTCTATAAAGCAGACCCAGTAAATGGCTTTAGCCAAATCGATATGGTCGACAAACCTAAAACAGATATTGGCTGGGAAATATACCCACAATCCTTCACCGACTTATTAACCTCTTTGCATGCACTTTATCCTTTACCGCCGATCTACATTACCGAAAACGGTGCGGCAATGGATGATAAATTGCAAGACGGTAAAGTGGATGATCAAGACAGACTCGAATACTATAACGCTCACTTAAATGCAGTAAATAATGCCATTGAACAAGGCGTTAATGTTGTAGGATATTTTGCGTGGAGTTTAATGGATAATTTTGAATGGGCTGAAGGCTATTTAAAACGTTTTGGGATTGTTTATGTTGATTATACAACTCAACAACGCACCCTGAAAGCCAGCGCCTATGCGTATCGAGAATTTATAAACTTAAGAAAATAATATGTTAACCAGATAAAGCCGTTGTATAAAACGGCTTTGTTCTATTCAAACAGTTGCATCATTTTAACAAATAACAACAATTGAGGCATGTATGATAAGCACCAGAGAAAAAATAGCTTACGGGCTCGGGGACACTGCCAGTAATATTGTTTTCCAAACTGTTATGCTGTTTTTAACCTTTTTCTATACCGACATTTTCGGTATTTCGCCAGCATTTGTCGGCACCATGTTTCTAGCTGTACGCTTAATTGATGCGGTCACCGACCCATTGATGGGCGCGTTGGCAGATAGAACCAATACCCGTTGGGGTAAGTTTAGACCCTACCTATTATGGTTTGCCCTACCCTTTGGTTTTATCAGTGTTTTAGCCTTTACTACTCCTGATTTAACTGAAGACGGCAAAATGATTTATGCCTTCGTTACTTATACCGCACTCATGATGGTCTACACCGCCATTAATATCCCATATTGTGCATTAGGCGGCGTGTTAACAGCCGACCCAAAAGAGCGAGTGTCAGTACAATCTTACCGTTTTGTATTTGCAATGCTCGGTGGTTTATTGGTGTCAGGTTTAACCTTACCCCTAGTAGAATTTTTAGGTGAAGGCGATCAAGCCAAAGGTTACCAACTGACTATTGCCGCCATGAGCGTTTTGGGTGTTGCGATGTTTCTTGCCTGTTTTTGGGGTACTAAAGAGCGTTTACACCCGCCAGCGGATCAACAGTCTAGCTTTAAGAAAGACTTTACCGATATGCTCAAAAATGACCAATGGCGTGTGTTAGCTATTGCGGCAGTGTGTTTATTATCAGGCATGGTGTTACGCACTAGCTTAGCGATTTACTACGTTAAATATTTCCTTAACATGCCGGACTCCATCACCCTATTTATCACTCTGGGTATGGTTGGTAATATATTTGGTTGTATTTTAGCTGAGCCTTTGGCTAAACGCTTTTGTAAGGTCAAAGCTTATATTACTTTGCAACTGCTTGCGGCAGCGATGTGCGTAGTGAGCTACTTTGTACCTAGCGATCAAGTAGTGCTCGCCTTTGGAATGTTTATTATCTGGGGCTTTACGTTCAACATGGCCACCCCATTGCTTTGGGCAAAAATGGCTGATGTTGTCGATTATGGCCAATATAAAAATGGCGTTCGCATTACCGGGATGATTTATTCTTCAGTGATTTTCTTTATCAAACTGGGTGTTGCCATTGGTGGCGCTTCCGCGGGGTGGTTATTAGCGGGTTATGGTTATCAGCCTGATACCCTGCAAACGGAGCATACTCAGCAAGGTATATTATTATCATTCACTATTTACCCTGCGATTGGATCTTTAGTCGTGGCTTTTGTAATGCGCTGGTACACTTTAGATAATCAAAAAGTGGACCAAATTCACTTAGAATTAAATAGAGAAGCAAAATAAAAGCATGTTAATCTTGGAGCCATGTGCTCCAAGACGGCTTTTTAATACTCATTATATGGCAACTATTTACGATGTATCAGTGATGGCTGGTGTGTCTCTGGCGACTGTGTCCCGAGTCATGAACAACAACACCAAAGTAAGCGATAAAACCAAACAAAAAGTACTCGATGCAATGAAAGCGTTAGGTTACCGGCCTAATACGATTGCACAGTCACTCGCCTCGAACTGTTCAAACAGTGTCGGGGTTTTGGTGTCTCAGCTTGACGGTCCTTTTTACGGTCCCATGATGACCGAAATTGAAACAGCCCTTAGAACAGCTAACAAGCACGTGATTATTGCTGCTGGTCATAGTGACGAGAAACAAGAGAAAGAAGGGGTTGAGTTTTTAATGAGTCGCGGCTGTGATGCCCTTATTTTGGACATTGAGGCTGTATCGGACGATTACCTAATCGAGCTCAGTAAAGGTTCAACGCCGGTGGTATTTATTAACCGCTATATCGACGCTATCAAAGAACGCTGTGTTTATCTTGAAAATGAACAAGGTGGCTTCATGGCTACCGAGCACATTTTATCACTTGGCCATAAAGATATCGCATACATTTCAGGGCCATTGTTTAAGCTCGATGTTCGTGATCGCTTAAAAGGCCATAAACGAGCATTGCAACAATACAATATCGATTTTGATGACACCCTTTGCGTTGAAAGTGACTTTAAAGAAGCTGGCGGTTGTGAAGCGATGGAACGTTTATTGTCGATGAACAAACCGATCACAGCTGTAGTGTGTGCTAATGATCAGATGGCCTCAGGCGCTATTGCAGTGTGTTTGGAGCATGGATTGCGTGTTCCGGAAGATATTTCATTTATCGGTTACGATAATATCCCTTTCCCACAATATATTTCACCTAAATTATCTACCGTCAGTAACCCCATTAACGAGATGGGTAAAATGGCCGCTCGCTGGGTACTTCGACAAGTTTATAACAATAAAGACGTGGTAATTGAACGCTCATTTCAGCCAGAATTATTTATTCGTGATTCAGCCAAAGCGGTTAACCTAAAAAGTCAATAACCTGAATTTACAAGACAGATAACATGAGCATATATCATTAATTGTTCATGTTATTTAGCAACGGTATTGGCTCATAATGCAGTCGCTATTAGCTAATACAGCAACTATCAACGAGTGTAATAACTATTAACATTTGATTTTTGATACGACCCACTAATAAAAAGCAAACCTCTCACATATTCACCGCTAACATAACACTTAGTATTTAAGTGAAACTCCAATACCTGCTCACGACTGACATTATTACGATTACCTGAGCTAGGTGATTACTGGCATGTTCAAGTCACTTATCAGCTCCCCTTTTCACCAGACAATATAATAGTTCAACGTATCTAACATTCAATGTAACACCTTCACCACCATTGTTGCTTTAACAAGGTATCTATATTGAACGAGCCAGCGCTGATGATAGTAATAGGATGAAGTCAAAGGCGTGAGTGTTAACCCTATTGATTGACAACCATGCCACCCAAATACATGACAACACCTTAGCTTATGCCTCTGAGCACACCTTATTCAAGCCCAATAATAAGATAAGTCATAAATATAATTGGTAACAATCTAACCCACAAAAGAAAGCGCTTACATTTTAACGCAGAAATAAATATTAAATTAAAAATGTTTAAAAACAATGGATAACAATATTTAGTATAAAAAAATCTACATCTGAGTTAATGAAATGTAATAATTCGAACTTGTTTTTGTTGACTGCGGTCACATTTTACACTAGTTTTATGTAAGCGCTTACATTAGATGTTTTATAACCCTACAATTATAAATAATGATTACTGCGTGGATAGAGAATTAAAAAAACGATTTGCGCCTAACCCGCAATATTGAGAGAAGTAAAATCTAGTCAATGGGGATTTCCTAGATGAAAACAACAAAATTTACAAAAACTAAGCTTGCGACCAGTTTATCGCTAGTGCTTGGTGTGAGCAGTATGTTACCAGCCTATGCTGCTGATGAAGCAAGTGAAGAAAATATCGAAGTAATATCGGTTACTGGTATTCGTGGCAGTTTAATTAAATCAATGGATGTGAAACGCTCATCAAGTGGAGTCGTTGACTCTATTTCAGCTGAAGACATTGGTAAGTTTCCTGACACCAACCTAGCGGAATCGTTACAGCGTATTACTGGTGTATCGATTGACCGTTCTAACGGTGAAGGCAGTAAAGTATCCGTGCGTGGTTTTGGTCCAGACTACAACTTGATCACCCTCAATGGTCGTCAAATGCCTGTGACTACAGGTTCGCGCTCATTTGATTTTGCTAACATCGCTTCTGAAAGTATCAGTGGTGTTGAAGTACACAAAACTAGCCAAGCTTCAGATTCAACCGGTGGTATTGGTTCTACTATTGATATTTTAACGCATAAGCCATTCAGCTCTCCGGGCTTAAAAGCCACATTTGGTGTAAAAGCAGTTGATGATCAATCAACCGATAATGGCTCAGTTACCCCTGAGTTATCAGGTTTATACTCAAACACGTTTGCTGATGATAAATTTGGTATTTCACTCTCGGCCAGTTATCAAGAGCGTGAAAGTGGCAACCAACAAGCACAGGTCGGCACCGGCTGGCGTAGCTTCCCAGGTTCTGCTGACAACAGTGATTGGGGCGGCGTTGCTAAAGACAGCACCCAAGTTAATCGTCCTGGTGATAGCGATATTTATTCAGTTCCGCAAACCACTGTTTATCGTTTTGAAGAACAACAACGTACCCGTACTAACGGCCAGTTAGTATTACAGTACAGCCCTGTTGATAGCGTAGTCGCAAGCTTAGATTATACCTACATGCGTAACGACATCGACACTCAATCGAATGACGTATCAGCATGGTTTAACTTCGTTCCGTCTGAAAACGTATGGTCTGATGGCCCTATCGCCTCACCACTTATTTATTCTGAAACTTATGGTTCACCTGCTGATTTATCTATGGCGGCTGGTGATTATGGCGTACGTAACGAAAGTGGTTCTTTAGGTTTTAACCTTGAGTGGCAAGCAACAGATAACTTAACGCTGACATTTGATGCGCACAACTCGGTTGCGGAAAACAAACCAAACAACCTTTATGGTTCAAACAACAATTTAAGTACTGCAGCGTTTGTGCGTACCAGCGCGGCAACTGACTTTAGCGGTGACTTACCAGTGCTTGCTGTTGGTGGTGGTAATGCAGTGACACCTGCAGACATGATGCTTACCGGTTCTGTTTTTGGTAACGCACGTAATAAGTCTGAAATTGATCAATACCAATTTGACGGTGAATACTTATTTGAAGATGCTGGCAGCATTGACTTTGGTGTTGCGTTAACGAACGTAAACAATCACTCACAAAGCGTCAACGTTCAGCGTAACGATTGGGGTGGAGTAGGCTCTGCAGGTGACTTTGAAGACGCATGGTTCCCAGCTGACACCATTCATGACAAATTTGACGCCAATGGCGGTGACTTCTCACTTTCAGACGGTAACTTCGATGTTTTAGATACCATTTTCATGTGGGACTTTGCGTCAGTACGTGATTTTGCAGCAGCAAACTATGCTTCTGCAGTAAGCGGTGATTGTGGTAATGGCTTCTGCCCTTCAACAAACTATGCAGCTGAAACAGACCGTTACACTGAAGAGGAATCACAAGCCGTTTATGTACAGTACAACTACGATAATGAAATTGCCGGCATGCCATATGACGTGCATTTCGGACTTCGTTATGAGCAAACTGATGTCACCTCGACCGCAGCCGTTGCTGGTTATGATGGCGCAAATTGGATTGCTGAAACTGAAATTGCATTAGTGGGTACTGGTGAGCAAGTTTTTGAAACCAAAACCGGTGATTACGACTATTTACTACCAAGCTTTAACTTCAATATTGAAGTGGTAGAAGATGTCATGCTTCGTGCAGCATACAGCGAAACTATTGGTCGTCCTAGCTACACAGATATTCAAGGCGGTACGGTATTAGCGACCCTTGCCAATCGTAGTAATGGTGGTGGTTCTGCAGGTAACCCTACATTATTGCCGCTCGAGTCTGAAAATATCGACTTCTCGGCAGAGTGGTATTACGCGCCATCGAGCTACGTGTCTGTAGGATACTTCCGTAAAGACACTAAGAACTTTATCAGTTCTGAAACAGTTAAAACCACTAACGGCATTTATAACCCAGCATCTGGTGATTTATATAAAGCTGCTGTGGCCGCAACGGGGACAACTGAAGCTGGCGCAGTTCGTGATTATATTTTCGCAAATTATGCTGATAATGCTGCTGTAGATGCCACCAATCAAATTATTAGCGGCAGTGCAGCTAATAATGATGAATTGTTGAACTTTAATATTTCAACGCCATCAAATAGCTCTAATAACTCAGTCATTGATGGTTGGGAGTTTGCGGCTCAACACTTCTTCGGCGAAAGCGGATTTGGTGTAATAGCCAACTACACCTTGGTTGATAGTGATCAGGCTTACGACAACTTCTCATTTGATGCACAGTCAGCATTAATCGGTATCAGTGACACTGCTAATGCGGTATTGGTGTACGAGAATTATGGTTTCCAAGCTCGTATCGCATACAACTGGCGTGATGAGTTCTTAAACTCTACAGGTCAAGGTACTGGCGCTAACCCACAGTACACAGAAGCTTACTCGCAAATCGATTTGTCTGTTAGTTATGATGTCGAATCTGTTGAAGGCTTAACCGTGTTTTTCGAAGGACTTAACATTACTGAAGAGTACATCCGTGTTCACGGTCGTGCAGAAGAGCAAGTGTTAAACCTAACCGAAACCGGCGCTCGTTATAGTTTAGGTGCTCGCTACACTTTCTAGCCTATAGCCTATAGCGTAATGCAATAGTCATTGAGTGATATTTCGGCTAATACCCCAGTGTTAAACGGAATTCACTCAAGTTCCCTTTCAGGTCGTTGAGGTGCCAGCCTTTGTCACCTCCTTTTATTGCAACATATTGAGTAACAAGGACGTTACTATTTTTTACGCCTAGTTGTTTGAAACCATACACGCAAAACATAAAAAAACTATTACTTGAATGTGCTGACATTTTATTGAATGCTAGTTAATGTGTTCTTTAAGCAATCAGATTTTTAGATTCATCAGAATAAAAATAATAATCACGCCAAAAGCGTAGGTAAAGATGATGCAAAAACCAATAACCGAAATAGTCATCGTTGGAGGCGGTACCGCTGGTTGGATAACTGCCGGTTTGTTGGCCGCTGAACATAATGTTGATAACGGTGTTTTAGCTCAGTCTCCCAAACTCAATATTACTTTAATCGAATCACCGGATGTGGCCACTATTGGCGTAGGTGAAGGCACTTGGCCTTCAATGCGCTCAACCCTGAGCAAAATTGGTATCGATGAGAACGACTTTATTCGCCAATGTGATGCTAGCTTTAAACAGGGCTCTCGGTTTATCAATTGGTGTGCAGACCCACAAAGCAAGGTCACTGACAGCTATTTACATCCATTTAGTTTGCCCCACGGTCACCAAGAACTCGACTTATGCCAATATTGGCTGCCTCATGCCGAACAAGTCAGCTTTGCCGAAGCCGTTTGTAGCCAGCAAGTATTAACTCAGCTTGGTTTAGCCCCCAAAAGCATTGCCACTGCTCAGTATCATTTTCAAAATAACTACGGCTACCACCTTAATGCCGCTAAGTTTAGTCAGTTACTCACAGAGCATTGCACTCAAAAACTCGGCGTCACCCATATTCGCGACCATGTCAGTCAAATTATTAATAACGATCATGGCGACATCGACAAGCTGATCACTAAACAACATGGCGAAATCAGTGGCCAGTTATTTATCGACTGCACCGGCGCAAAATCTCTACTGTTAGGTGAACACTTGCAAGTGCCTTTTTTATGTCAAAAATCGGTGCTTTTTAATGATCGCGCACTAGCGATACAAGTCCCCTACACTGATGCAAATAGCTCTATTGCGTCTTGCACACACTCAACTGCACAGTCAAACGGTTGGATTTGGGATATAGGCCTACCAACGCGTAAAGGTGTCGGCTATGTATATTCATCAAGCCATACCAATGACATAGATGCACAGCAAACATTGTTTAATTATCTCGGTGTTGATGGCGCTGCAGCTGACAAATTGGAACCGAGACAACTGACGATTAACCCTGGGTATCGTGCTAAATGCTGGCAAAATAACTGTATTGCTATCGGGATGGCAGCAGGCTTTATCGAACCATTAGAAGCGTCGGCTTTGGCATTAATAGAATGGACTGCATCTACCTTAGCCCAACAATTACCACCCAATCGTATGGTCATGGACACGATTGCTACGCGTGTTAACGAGCGCTATCAACTACACTGGCAACAAATTATCGACTTTTTAAAGCTGCATTATGTGATAAGCCGACGTGAAGCTGATGGTTATTGGCGTGACCATCGTGAGTCAAACTCAATCCCCGACAGCTTACAAGCCATGCTCGAATTATGGCGTTATCAAACACCGAGCCAACAAGATATTAGTTATAAAGAAGCCTTATTTCCGGCAGCCAGTTTTCAATATGTACTTTATGGCATGGGCTATAACACCCAATTGCCCAATCATGTGAAACCGTCAATGCAACAATTGGCACAGCGACTGTTTAATGACAATCAACAGCGCACCCAAGCGCTTGCTAAAAACCTGCCGAGTAATCGCGAGTTACTCGATAAAGTTGCGCAATATGGTTTCCCTAAGCTTTAAGACATGACATAAATAATCACGATAACAACGCAAATAAGATTACAGACAAAATTCACTTACAATAATCATAAAAATACGACGTATTTGAACGAATAAGATAGGACATTAAAATGAGCCAACATGTATTACTAAACAGCATTGAACATAAAGACGTAAAAGTGATGACTCATCGCTCTGCTGCACTAGGCGATAACCTTTGGTATAGCGTGACATTTCCGCAAGAGTTTCGCAGCGTGCAAGCCCACTACCCGATCTTTTTTCATAAAGATACTGCCACAGGTCAGTTTTACGCGGTGGCACTTTTTGGTTTTCAGCAGAATGACAACGTGTTTTTAAGCGATCAAGGTTGGAGCGCATCATACGTGCCGCTTACTGTGCGTCGCCAACCTTTTCTAATTGGCCAACAAACCGTACTAGAAGATGGTGTAGAACGTCAGCAACGCGTTATTCATGTGGACTTAGACCACCCTAGAGTCAGCGAAACCGAGGGTGAAGCCTTGTTTTTACCTTACGGTGGTAACACCCCATTACTCGATGAAGTCGGCGAAATTCTCGAGGTCATCCATCATGGTTTACAAGATGGTCAACGCTTTGTCGATGCCTTGATTGAACATCAATTGCTAGAATCCTTCACTTTAGATATTGAGTTAGACAACGGTCAAAAAAATCAGATGATCGGTTTTTATACCATCAATGAAGAAACCTTAGCCGGGTTGTCTGCTGACGCATTAGCAAAGCTACATCAGCAAGGTTACTTGCAAGCCATTTACATGACATTAGCCTCGCAAAGCAATGTACGAGACTTACTTAATCTCAAGAATGCTCAAGGTTAATAGTGATGACAACGGCCCAGACTCAGCACGTCGAACACATCAATGAATGTACATTAGAGAGTGTCATTGATTTAATCCGTGATGCCGACAAACCTATGGTATTTAAGGGATTGTGTCGCCATTGGCCGTTAGTCCAAGCAGGATTAGAGTCTACAGAAAGCGCAATGACTTACCTGCGCCAGTTTTATCAAGGTATGCCAGTAACAGCGTATTATGTCCCGCCAGAACAACACGGTAGAGTGTTTTACAATGAACAACTTGATGGTTTTAATTATCAAGCTGGCCGATTGGACTTTAATCAACTGCTTGACCGATTAAGCCAAGAAATGATTAAAGACATGCCTGCCGGAATGTACATGGGCTCGACCGACATTCACCAATGTTTACCCGGTTTAGGGGCACAAAACAGTTTAGATTTAGCGCCCATGCAACCCTTAACCAGTATTTGGTTGGGCAATCAAACCAAGGTCGCTGCTCATTATGACTTTCCGCTAAACCTAGCGTGTAACGTGGTTGGTAAGCGTACCTTTACCCTATTCCCACCCGAGCAAATTAGTAATTTGTATGTTGGCCCCATGGAACTGGCACCCGGTGGCCAAGACATCAGTCTCGTTGATATGGCGAATCCCGACTTTGAACGTTTCCCGCGTTTTCAGCAGGCATTAGACGCCAGCCTAACAGCAGAGCTAAGCCCTGGTGATGTGTTATTTATTCCCAGCATGTGGTGGCACCATGTTCGTGGCGTCGATGACTTTAACGTACTCATTACCCACTGGTGGCGCGATACTCCTGGCTTTTTAGGCCGACCTAACAATGCCTTATTGCACAGTATATTAAGCTTACGCTCTCTGCCTAAAGCTCAGCGCCAAGCATGGAAATCGATATTCGAACACTACATTTTCGATCATGACGATGTTGATGACAGTCATATTCCCGACAATGTGAAAGGCATGCAAACTAAGCCATTAGACGAATTAACGGCCCGCAAAATACGTGCAGACTTAATCAATAAATTAAAACGATAATGCTGAACACAGCAAGATATCAAGCCAAACAGGATGCTCAAGATGAATAAATCAATCAAAAAAGTTGTCATTGCCGGTGGTGGAACCGCAGGTTGGATGGCCGCAGCCGCCTTTAGCAAACTGTTGGGCAAAAATCTTGAAATTGTATTAGTAGAATCTGACGAAATTGGTACTGTTGGTGTCGGTGAAGCCACTATTCCAACCTTGCATATTTTCCATCGTTTACTTGGGTTAAAAGAGCAAGACGTTATGGCAGCCACTAATGCCACCTTCAAACTCGGTATCCAGTTTGAAAACTGGCATGACGTCAACAAAGACTACCTGCATTCATTTGGCTTTTTAGGTAAAGACTGCTGGGCTTGTGGCTTTCAACACTTTTGGCTTAAGGGCAAACAACAAGGCCTGGTTAGTGACATTGGCGACTATTGCACCGAGCATTTAGCTGCTCGCCAAGGCCGATTTGCCGTATTACCCAATCAAGACTACAACCATGCTTACCATATGGATGCGAGCCTTTATGCTAAGTTTTTGCGTAAATTTGCCGAGCACCATGGCATGACCCGCATCGAAGGTAAAATAGCCGACGTATTACAACACGACGACACGGGTAATATCCGCGCGTTAAAGCTTGAAAATGGCGAGTTAATTGAAGGCGATTTATTTATCGACTGCACCGGATTTAAAGCGTTGCTTATTGAGCAAACCTTAAACACTGGCTTTGAAGATTGGAGCCACTGGTTACCGTGTGACAGTGCGATAGCAGTACAAACTGAAGCGGTTCAAAAACCAATTCCATATACTCGCTCGATTGCCCGAGAGTCTGGTTGGCAATGGCGTATTCCGTTGCAAACCCGCACCGGCAATGGTTTAGTGTTTTGCAGTAAATACATTTCTGATGCTGATGCGACTGAATTATTGCTCAATAACATTGAAGGCGCGCCGATCAATCAACCACGGGTGATTAAGTTTAAAACGGGTACTCGTCGTCAACATTGGAACAAAAACTGTGTAGCAATAGGGTTAGCTGCCGGCTTTTTAGAGCCATTAGAGTCCACCAGCATTCATATGATCCAACGCAGCATAGTGCGCCTATTACAGCTGTTCCCGTCGCAAGGCATTATAGATACCGATATTGCTGAATTCAATCAACAAACTAAAGTTGAAATGGATAACATTCGCGACTTTATTATTTTGCATTACAAGGTCACTGATCGCGAAGACAGTCGCTTTTGGCGTTACTGTAAAAACATGCCAATTCCAGCCTCATTACAACATCGTATCGACATGTTCAGCCAATCAGGCAAAGTCTATAAATACGGCAATGAATTGTTTGGTGAAAGCTCGTGGATACAAGTGATGATGGGCCAAGGCTTAATGCCGAAAGAATATCATCCTATTGTCGACATGATGGACGAAGCGGAATTAACCAGCTTTTTAAACAGCATTAAAGCAACGGTAAAACGTAAAGTTGATACCTTGCCAGCGCACCATGATTTTGTGCAGCATTACTGTAAATCAGCCAGCATGTAAGGTTGTAACATGACAACCGACTCATCGAACAACCAAACGATATCAAGCAAGAGTACTCTATCAAGCAAGAGTATTATCAAGGTGGGGCCATTTACGCCCCACATTGAGTTTATTGGCCTACAGCAAACGCCGGTGATTATCATTGATGACTTTGGCGCTGATCTTTCGCCGCTAATCGATATTGCGATAGATGATAGTCAATTTAATCAAGACCAAGGTTCATACTATCCAGGGCAGCGCGCACCGCTGCCCAAGCAATATGTAATAGACGTGATTAATGCGGTATACCAGTTAATATACGATACCTACAAGGTGTCACACTCGTTACGCTTAAAACCCCAACAATGCGTGTTTTCGGTTATCGACAAGCCTGCAAAACGTTTATTGCCGCTGCAATGCATGCCACACTTTGACACCCCAGACCCGCACTATTTTGCGATTCTGCACTATCTCAATGATGGTGCTCATGGGGATACTGGATTTTTTCGCCATAACGCCACGCAATATGAACAGATAACACCACACAACATTGACCATTACTTTAATCAGGCACAACCGGTTGTCGATGCACAACAAGCACTGACGCCTGATTATGTGATCGATAGTAATGATCACTACACCCTTTATCATCAGGTTCAATATCGGCCAAATCGTTTAGTCATATATCCCGGTAACCTACTCCACTCGACGTTAGTCAACTCAGCAACCGACATCGATAACAGTCCTAAAACAGGACGACTGACCGCGAATATCTTTATCAATTTCAAATAACACAGGGACCTCGTTATGGCTAAGCCACAGCACGGCAACATCTCGTCAAATCATAAAAAGAAAGCGCTTACAGCATGTGTTTCATCACTTATATGCTTAGGTGTCAGCCATGCTGCATTAGCAGCACACCCAACCATTACCCCACAAACCTTACATGCATTAACGGTGTTACCAGATAATGAAAAGCTACGTATTGGCGATCGTATCAGCCAAGTCGAAGATGACATTAACCGCTTATTGCCTCAGTTAACCTTAAAGGAAAAAGTGTCTTTGGTGCATGCCGCGGGCAAGTTTCATATACCTGCTATTGAGCGCTTAGGCATACATGAAATGTGGATGTCAGACGGCCCACACGGTGTGCGCTACGAGATCGATCGCAACTCATGGGCACCCGCAGGATGGACTAACGATTACTCAACCTATTTACCGCCGTTAACCGCAATCGCCGCCAGTTGGGATCTCAACATGGCCACGCTGCACGGCAATGTGCTTGGCGCCGAAGCACGTCATCGCAATAAAGATCTTATTTTGGGCCCTGGTGTAAACCTCGCGCGCCTACCGTTATATGGGCGTAACTTTGAATACATGGGTGAAGACCCATTTTTAGCAGCTAGCTTAGTAGTGCCTGAAATTAAAGCGATTCAGGCCAATGATGTCGGCGCCACCGTAAAGCATTATGCCCTTAATACCCAAGAACTCAACCGCACAAAAGTAAATGCAAAACCTGATGAGCGCACCTTGCGTGAAGTGTATTTACCAGCGTTTGAAGCGGCGGTAAAACAAGCCAACGTACATGCCATTATGGGCGCCTATAACGAATTTAGAGGCACTAACGCCAATCAGAGCAAGCACTTAGTCAATACTATCTTAAAAGGCGAATGGGGCTTTCAAGGGGTGCTACTTACCGACTGGAACGTCGACATCAACACTTATGATGCCGCCATGAACGGCCTTGATATTGAAATGGGCACAGATGTCGCTGATTTTGACGATTACTTTATGGCAAAACCGCTACTCGAGATGCTTAACGCTGGTAAAGTACCAGTATCGGTACTTGATGATAAAGTCCGCCGTATTTTACGGGTGCAACTCAGCATCGGCATGATGGATAAACACCGTTTATCCGGCGAGCGTAACACTCAAGCTCACCGTGATGATGCTCGCACACTTGCCGCCAATGGCATTGTATTACTTAAAAACGATAACAAGGTATTACCGCTTCACGCTGACAAACTTAAACATGTCTTGGTACTTGGTCCCAATGCCGATAAACGCCATGGATTTGGTGGCGGCTCATCAGAAGTTAAAGCACTCTACGAAATCAGCCCATTAGCCGGTTTAAAAGCCAAACTGGGTGACAAGGTCGACATTCAACTAATGCGTCCAGCCAGCAGCCAGTTTATGCCGATACCCAATGACTATCTCACCACTCGTCATTGGACAGGCACCCCATCGTGGCAAATTAATTATTACAATGACAACAAAATGACCCAGCTCGCCAGTGAATCATGGATAGCCGATCCGCAATTTAATGCCAAAGGCCAAAAACAGTTTGTCGATATTAAAGCCAACATCAAACCTATCGAAACGGGCAGCCACAGTTTTAACATAAAAGCTGACGGCCAAGTGGCATTGTACATTAACGATACACAGCTGATCGCCAGCACCCAAGCAAACCAAGGACATGTTATCAGTAAAGCCATGACCTTAACTGCTGGTGAAACTTACGCGGTGAGCTTACGTTACCAAGGCGACAAGCAAGCCACCTTAGGCTGGGAAACACCCAACAGTTTGTACAATACCGAACAAGAGTATTTAGCCGCAGCTAAAAAAGCCGATGCGGTTATCTACTTTGGCGGCTTAAGTCATGCCGATGACCGCGAGTCTATCGACAGACCTGACATGGTATTGCCTGGCCAACAAGATGAGGTCATCGCCAAACTGCTCAAAGTGAATCCAAATACTGTGGTGTTTATGATTGGCGGTTCTGCGGTAGAAATGCCGTGGGCAGATAACGCTAAAGCGGTTGTGTGGGGCTGGTATGGCGGTATGGAAGCCGGTAATGCTTACGCGGATATGTTATTGGGCAATCAAAACCCTAGCGGTAAAATGCCAATTACCTTACCGAAAAAGCTCACCGACACTGCGCCAATAGCGTTAAACGATTACAACGCCACTGAATCAGTTTATAGCGAAGGGGTATTTATTGGTTATCGCTGGTTTGAACAGCAAAATATTGCGCCGTTATTTGCCTTTGGCCATGGCTTGTCTTACAGCCAATTTGATTACAGCAACATCCGTCTTTCAAGCGCTGACATTGCAAATAATGACATGACAAATGATGACATTGCAGGCAATGACACTATCACCGTTACTGTCGATGTCACTAACACCAGTAAAGTCGATGGTGCCGAGGTAGTGCAATTGTATTTGCACGACGTTAAAGCCAGCGTACCGCGTCCAGCAAAAGAGCTAAAAGGCTTTGATAAGTTATGGTTAAAAGCAGGTGAAACCAAAACAGCTAGCTTTACGCTAACCCAACGCGACTTATCGTTTTGGGACGTTAACACTAATAATTGGTTAGCCGAATCAGGCCAGTTTGAAGTGATGATTGGCGCATCGGTTGCCGACATTCGTTTGCGTAAACGCTTTGACTATCAACATAAAGCCAAACCTTAGCGGTTCAACTTAGTCTCTTATAACCCAACAACTGCCTGCGTCACATTATTCTGTTGGCGCAGGCAGCTCCAAACGTTAACGCTCAATAAATGTCATCAGTTGCTCGGTTAACCTTGTCGATAATGCGCTTTCACCCGCATGATTAAGCAGTAATGCCACACATTCTGCTGTGCATAAACCACCTTCAATTTGATTGCGCCTAAGTGGGTATATCGATTTAGGTGGATTCACTAAAGACACTTTAGGCAATTCCTTTAGATAAGGGCTCTGATTAAACATTTTGCGCGCTTCTTGCCAAGTGGCATCGATAATCACTAAATATTCAGGCGACGCTAATGACAAACCAGCCTCTTGCGTAGTGTCATCACTTGGAAACACTAAGCCTACTTTACCCGCTTCAATCGCAGCCAATAATTCAGCATCGGGCTGTTTGCGGTGCCACTCAACCACCCGCGCGCTATCGCCTAAAACGTGTTTGACTAATTGGCCGGTATTATTAGCACGATCCATTTCTCGTGAATGCGTTAGTAAAATAATTTTCAACATAATTTTAAAAATAACACCTATAAAATGAACCGCTTAACGCCGTAATGACATACCGCAATACCAAAGTAATAAAACATAACGTCGATAAACACAATTCAATAACCTGAAACGACTGCTTACGATAGACCAATACATTAACGCTATGAAAATACGATATACTCTCGAAAAATCGATTTAGTGTCGCGACCTAATCGATTATAACCACCGTATTCTACCCATAAACCCAAGTTCAGGTTATTTAATGATACTACAGCAAGTTATTGCATTATTTTTCACTATGTTAATTTTGGCGATACTACCGGGACCGGCAGTGTTTGCCGTGGTATCAAGAGCATTTTCAAATGGGTTCAAGCATGGCGCTTTTATTACCCTTGGCGTGCTGATGGGCGACTTTGTTTACATCCTATTAGCCTTGTTTGGTTTGGCTGCCATTGCCAATGCGATGGGGCCAGCGTTTGAACTAATAAAGTACGCCAGTGCGCTTTATTTATGCTGGTTAGGTTTCAGTATGTTGCGTGCAACCGCCAAAGGCGTTCAATTAGCAACCATACCGAAAGTGAGCCAATTTAAAAATTTAATCACAGGCCTGCTTATTGCCCTTGGCAACCCTAAAGCATTGATATTTTACGTCAGCTTTTTTCCTGCTTTTGTGCCTATGGTCCATGTTGACCTTATCGATGTGATGATTATACTCGCAACTGCAACCTTGGCTTTTGGTTCCGTTAACCTCACTTATGCATATTTGGCATCAAGTGCAAAACAGGTATTTACCTCCCCTAAAGCGGCAACGATAATGAATCGTACTGCAGGCAGTATTATGTTGATTGCTGGCATATTGATAGCCATAAATATATAGGATGTTGCAATGACCGCGTTACGCTTTACCCCACTGACACTCACAAACGGACTGACCTTTAAAAACCGTTTAGTGGTGCCGCCAATGGCGTCACAAACCGCAGACTTAAATGGCTTAGCAACTGAAACGACCATCAATCATTACCATCATTTAGCCCAGTCGGGTGCAGGGTTGGTGATGGTAGAATACAGCCATGTAAATTTGGCAGGACGAAGTGAGTCTAATCAGCTTGGGGCGCATGATGATGCTTGCTTACCCGGCTTAAGCCAAATTGCCACGACGTTACATAATGCAGGGGTAAAAACTGGCTTACAAATTACCCATTGCGGCGGCAAAGACAGTGCAGGTATTAGCGCTGATATTATGGGGCCGTCAGGCATTACCGTGCCAGCATATGATCGTGTATTACCAACCCCTAGAGCCATGACATTAGATGATATCAATCAATGGCAGCAAGATTTTGTTAGTGCTGCCATTCGTGCTGACAAAGCCGGATTTGATTTAGTCGAGCTGCACTGTGCCCACGGTTACGGTATTAATCAATGGTTATCTCCGCTGACGAATCAACGCCAAGACCAATACGGTGGCAGCCTTGAAAATCGCGCCAGAATATTGATCGAAATAGTCAGTAAAATAAAACAAGCGGCGCCAAGATTAGCAGTAATGACCCGCATTCCTGGGCAAGACGGTTACCCTGGTGGTTTGTCTCATGACGATATGGGCCACGTTAGCCAATGGCTAGTTGATGCGGGCGTTGAAATACTTAATGTTTCATCAGGCATTGGGGGCTGGAATCGCCCTAAAGACAAACGCGGCGAGGGCTTTTTAGTTGAAGATGCAGCGCCGCTGACAGGTACAACGAAAGCGGCCGTGATTGGTGTTGGCGGTATTGAAAGCATTGATTACATCGAAACCATTTTAGCGACTAAGCAAGTCGATTTAGTGGCAGTAGGCCGGGCTATTTTGGCGGGACCAAGTGATTTTGCAACCCGAGTGATGGCTCAACATAAATAATGCTGTAACGTCAGCAATGGCTCAGCCTAAATAATGATCTAGAGCCTAAATCTAATCTTAATTGCTGAGTATTAAGTACTAAAAAAGCCGCTCAATAACGCGTTATTGAGCGGCTTTTTTAGTACTTGTTACAAAGACGAGTGATAGAAATTAGTTACCGATTGTTTTCAATTTATGTAGATAATCCGCATTGCTTAATAATGCTATCACCTCTGCGGGTTCCAACCATGATTCTAATTGCGATAAGCTTTCAGCATGGTTTAATTTCCATTCCGCAATAATTCTCGGGGCATAAAACGTCGGTTTTTGTTCACCTACGTCTGGTAACTGAGCAAGGTGCCATTTGAGTAATAAAGGATTATTAACCAACCGACTGAACGGATGCATGTGTCGTAGATGGGGCAAATTAGCCTCGTTTTCCTTCACTTTAACCAAAATGTTAACTGGTTTTTTTTCTTCAGGCGCTCGCAATAATCCGACTGTTTTAATCCATTTAGTTCGCCTCGCGCCGCCGCTTAACCAGGACAAAGGGATCGATAGCATCAACCCTATTGTAATCGGTAATAACCAGTAAAAGAGTTCTGTACTGAGCGATAGTGCGGTCAAAGCCAGCGCAACCCCAAACACGGTATGACCAAGATGAGCACGCATCACTGACATCCAGCTCAATGCACCATCGTCTCGAGATTGCGGCATCCAACCACTGTCTTTGCCTCGAAATATAGACAACACCACGCCAAACTGCGACACCATCAGAATAGGTGCATACAGAGCAGACATGATCATTTCCAACAAGGTACTCAAGGTTAACAATATTGGCCCGCCAAATCGTAAACACCGCGGAATATTAATCAAGGCAGCAAACCAGCCAAATGCTTTAGGTGCCAGCACAATGGCCATTGACACCACAAACAGGCTTAATGCGCGCTCAGAATCAAACACTGGCCAGGTTGGAAACAGCGATGGATTGGCAAAGTACTCTGGACGTATAAATGCCGCCTGAACCGCAATCGCAAGCCCGACCATAATCAGGGCTAACCAAAAAATGGCGCTCAGGTAAGACATCACCCCAGACAAAAGATGCAACCGCGTCGGCAATGAGAAACCGCGAGCAAACATAAATGCTGAATGCTGTAAATTACCCTGACACCAGCGTCGGTCACGGATCATCACATCAATTAACGACGGTGGAGCTTCTTCAAATGAAGCCTCAATATCGGTATCAAAACGAACTCCCCAGCCTGCACGACGCAGCAACGCCGCTTCGATAAAGTCATGACTTAATACATGGCCGCCAAAAGGTGCTTTACCGGACAGAATAGGCAGATGACAGGACTCAGCAAATGCTTTGGTACGAATAATGGCATTGTGGCCCCAAAAATTTGAGGACAAACCATGCCAAGCCGACAAACCCTCGGCATAAATAGGACCGAAGCATTGATTGGCAAACTGTTGCAAACGGCTGTAAAGCGTATTGGCAAACACCAGTGTCGGTAAGGTTTGAATAAGACCGACGCCAGGTGCGCCAGCTAAACGACGTGATAATGTCACCATCGACTTTGCGCTCATGATACTGTCAGCATCAAGCACTATCATTGCCTCATAATCACCACCCCAACGCTGAACCCAGTCGCCGATATTACCGGCTTTACGTTCACTGTTTTGGTGACGACGACGGTAATAAACCGGACACTGTGGTTGGCTGTTATTGATAAGATCCACAAAAGTCTGTTCCTCAGCAATCCATGCATCAGCTCGATTAGTGTCACTGAGAATAAAGAAAGCATATTTACCCGGTGCGGTAGCGATTAAATCTGCACTCATCGCCTCTATTGTGGCCCGAATACGCAGCGGATCTTCATTATAAATAGGCAGCAATACCGCCGTTTTGAACTCTGGTTCTGTCTCATTCTCTTTAATTAGGCGCGGTTTGAGATGCAACAGAAAACCCAATAGTGCCTGTGAAAAAGCAAAAGTAACCCACAGAAAGTTAATGCTAAACAACACCAAAAAAACCATTTGCAAACTGGTAATGGCATTGGTGTTAAGCACCAAATACATTTCTCTTATGCCATAAGTCGATAAGCCTGCTGTAACCATAAACACAAATAACTGTGCAACAAATGTGCGCAGCGTAAACCACACGGTTTGTTGACTCGGAGTTAATCTATGACCTGGTTCAGAAACCTCATGACGAGACATCAGCAGTGACGATTCCTCTGGCAACGCACGTGCATCATGATAGGTATTGTTAACGTGAGCAGACAGAGGATTATTATTGTCTATCATAAAGGCCAGTCCTCTGCAGTAAAGCGATACAGCCATGTCATACCAAGCGGTTTATCTTTGTTGCTTAGCTGTACACGTAATTCTGCAACCTCAGCATCTTGCGGATCGAACGTGATAAAAACTCTGGCACCATCAACACTGGGATTAGACTCAATACGTGATTCTAAAATAGCGCCGCTGCTGATACTGGCATCGACGCGAATATGGTTGATATCGTCGGCATTAATGTGACTGTAATCGATAACAATCTCATTTTTATCCGTCGATAACTTGCGACCACCAGCAGTTCGAACCACTTTTACTTTGCCTTCGGTTTTAGGGATCTGATCCACCCAGGTCAATTGATATGAATAGGCGAATGGCTGGCCTTTTTTCAAACCTTGTTCTGGCTTCCAATAGGCAACAATATTGTCATTGGCTTCAGAATCAGATGGAATTTCAACCAGTTCAACTCTACCTTTACCCCAATCACCCGTTGGTTCAACCCACGCCGATGGACGAAGATGATAATTTGCTTCAAGGTCCTGATAATAATCTAATTTTCGATGTGGCTGGATCAAACCAAATCCTTTAGGATTCTCATCCATAAAAGAACTCACCTGTAATCCACGAGGATTATTCAGCGGACGCCAGATTTTCTCATTATTACCTTTTTCCATTAGCAGGCCTTCAGAGTCATGTACCGCTGGACGGTAATCAGCAGTATCAGCGCGATCGATGCCGCCATGCATAAACATTGACGTTAACGGAGCCAGACCTACATTCTTAACATCCTGCCTTGGGAAAAGCTTAACATCGACGCCCATTCGGGTCGGATCGCCAGGGTAAATAGCAAAACGATAGGCTCCTGTTACACTCACACTGTCTAGTAACGCATGGACCACAATCGCCTCTTGATGACTGGATGGACGTTCAATCCAAAACTTTTTAAATAAAGGATATTCTTCACCTTTAGGATCGGCAACATTGATGGCAAGTCCGCGGGTAGATAAGCCATACGCTTGCCCTTTAGAGACCCCACGAAAATAACTGGCGCCCTGAAACACAAGAAATTCATCTTTATAATCATCGCGATTGATCGGGTAATGCAAACGAAACCCTGCATATTTACCGACTTGCTCCAGTAATTTGCCAATTGATTCATCTGGCACTCTGAAGGATGATTCAGATACTGCTACCGGAAATGATTTACCATTCTCAACCACGTCGATATCAATCAACTGTTTATAGATATACCCAGGAGCAAATAGTTGTATCGAGAAAGGCGTGGGCGCATTGCCCCAAATAGCAGCATGTTGTTGGAAATTAATTTGACGATAGGTTGAGTAATCTATTTTAGTCAGCGCTTCGGGGGCTTGTTTGGGTTCAACAAAGGGGGTCTGGGACAGTTTTTGAGCAACTTCTACGACTGTGTCATGGGAGAATGGCTTGCCATCAGTTTTGGATACTGGCGTTTCTGCATAAGCAATACTTACCGATGAAACTAAAAAGAGTGATACCACGAGATGAACCAAAGCTTGCACAGAAAAGCGCTCATCAAGCATATTTTTTAGCGGTGAATCGTAAAACATATTAACAGTCCTTAACATATTGAAACTCCTTATTGAAAATTCACAAAATAGCTCCACAACATCGTACTCACTAACGGTTCTGCCCCTGTACTGTTAATCGAGGTTGGTATTAATCGAGGCTGGTGTTGACCGAAGATAATTTTAGTCAAAGATCATTTAAACGACCTCGTTTAGATAATATTGATCACTATCAGCATAGCTTCAATTATTTAAAAAAATGAACCCCAATCATCTTGAGCATTACGACTTAACTAGTATTACCATTAAACGTAAACATTTTGAGTATTTTATCCACAATATGAATATTGTTTAACGCTCAATCCTATTTCGCTGAAATATATGGCCAATATCTAACCCAATAATGACTATTAGTAATAAATACGACTAAATAAGGGCGACTAAGCAAAGCGTGCCATTTGGTGAATTAATCTAACGACCATTTGAGATAAGCACGGTATTGGAGAGAACCACTACAAGCGGTCAAAGGACTCAAGCTAAAAGATAAATGACAATAAGGTTATGGGCGAATATAGGTAATCGGTTTAGGTATTGAGTGGCAGCAACATGATTGTTGTTTAATTTGGCGCAGTACACAACATCGATATTGATGATGGCAAAGTGAATGGGAATAGCGCAAAAGGTTTGGCATATCCACTTGTGGAACGTCTGACTGTTGGCATGATTGAACGGCCATAACGATGAGTGCTTATATTTGATAAGGCACTCACTAAATGAAATTACACAGCATCTGAATCTATTGAAATTATGCCTTTAAATATCAGCGGGTAGCGTCTTACCCGTTGGCCAATATCATCACTCATCACTTGCCTATATAGCAGTTCAATGTCGTTATCGTCTTCAAACACCAACAGTAACCGATCAATTGCCGTGTGCAGGCCTTTTTTCAAATAAGGTTGAGCTTGGAACTCAGCAATATTACGTCTAACAATGGCAATTTTCTCAGGATGAAGCCGAAGAACGGTAAACACCTGTTCAAAATAAGCTGTGTGCTCAGCAGGCGTCGCACGAGACGAACGCCGTTGTCTTGGCGCTGATGAACCACGTTTAAAGTACATTGCAACCAAGGCTTATCTCCATTTTCGAGTTAATGTTTATCGAGCCCATATTTATCGAGCCAAAGTGTATCGAGCCAACGTTTTTAAGCCAATGTTATCGAGTTCATCTAGGGTAATTGATAACCGCTAAATCACTTGAGTTTCGCGAATCTACACGCTAGTTCAAGTGATTTTCGTGTTATTAACGCAACTATTAACTCAACTATTAACTCAACGATTAACTCAACGATTAACTCAACAATGCTAATAAATCGTTCGCACTGCCCTGCCATGGACCTTGAGTACCATCGGATAAAATACTGTCTGCCAAACCTTGTTTGTGCTGCTGCATTTCTTGAATTTTCTCTTCAACGGTGCCCTGGGCAATGAGTTTATAAACAAACACTGGATTTAACTGGCCAATACGATGAGCGCGATCGGTCGCTTGGCGCTCCGCGGCAGGGTTCCACCACGGGTCAAAATGAATAACCGTGTCCGCAGCAGTAAGGTTAAGTCCGGTTCCACCGGCTTTTAAACTGATCAAAAACACCGAGTTATCACCCTCTTGAAACGAATCAATTTGGGTCTGACGGTCACGAGTTTGGCCTGTTAACTTGCTATAACTGATAGCTAAGCGTTTCAGTTCATCTTCAATGAGTGCCAGCATGCCGGTAAATTGGCTGAAGATAAGGATCTTACGACCTTCTTCAATCATTTCAGGCAGGTTTTGGATTAACCAAGTCATTTTAGCGTTGTCTTTTACCTGTTGAGCTTGTTCAAGCTTAACTAAACGCGGGTCGCAACAGGCTTGACGCAACTTCAACAATGCATCTAAAAACTCAATATGACTACTCGATACTCCTTTCTTGGCAAACAGTTCACGCAATTTTTTCTCCATCACTAAACGGATAGACTCGTACAAATTACGTTGATCTCTTTCAAGTTCCAGAGTTTGAATAATCACGGTTTTTTCAGGTAATTCTGATACCACTTCTTTTTTAGTGCGGCGCAGCATAAAAGGAGCAATACGCTGGCTCAGTAACTGCGACTTTTCAACATCGGCTTGCTTCTCAATCGGACCACGGAACTGTTTATTAAAGTAAGTATGCTGACCTAATAAACCTGGCAAGCAAAAATCCATCAATGATTTTAATTCGCCTAAATGGTTTTCAAGCGGCGTACCCGATAAACATAAGCGAAATCTACCTCTAAGGGTTTTAATCACTTGGGTGACTTTTGCTTGGGCATTTTTAATCTGTTGTGCTTCATCCAAAATAATATGCTCAAACACATATTCACAATAAATGGCTTCATCACGTAACATTAATGGATAGGTTGTTACGACCACATCAAACTGGTTAATTTGATCTAATAACGGCTGGCGTTTATTACCGTGGATCACCACTACATTCAGCGACGGAGCAAACTTATTGGCTTCTTTTAACCAGTTACCCACTAAGCTAGTGGGACAGACAATTAAACTGGTACGACGCTCGGTAGCGTCTTGCTTGGCTTTGAGTAAAAATGCCAATGCTTGAACGGTTTTACCCAGGCCCATGTCATCGGCTAAAATACCACCTAGTTGATATTCTTTAAGAAAACACAACCAGTCAAAACCTTGTTTTTGATAATCACGTAATGTCGCATTTAAGCCATCGGGTAACTCAACCGGAACCACCCCTTTAAATTCTGCGAGTTTGGTGGCTAAATTGCGCACACGTTCGCCATTGAGTAAACGCACGTCACTGGCAGATAAATCATTCAAAATATGCGCACGGTTGCGTGGTATCGAAATGACATCGCCAGAATGACGATTAAATAATTCTTGGATAATACTAATCAGCGGCTTAATGGTTTTGGCTTTGATTTTAATAAAACCGCCGTTAGGGCCAGGTAATAGCAATTCATCATCGTCTGCTGGTTCACCATTTTGTTGTAACCAACGGGCAACTAAGGCTAATAACGGTACACTTTGACCATCGATGTCGGCACTGAGCGATAACGAAAACCAGCCAGACTCATCATCGTCAACTAAGTCGACATCTAACTGTGCATCGGTAATTTGTAAGTCGAAGTCATCATCAAAGTGAATATCCATACCCAGCGCAGTTAACGCATCAAGACCATTGTCGGTCAATTCAGACCATTCAAAAATCGACTCAGGTAATAACCCAACACTGACATAGTAGGGTTGTTGTGAACTGGCCAGCGTAGCGTCTGGCTCAAGCGTCACTAAGCCTATATCCGCTAATGACTGTAATGCCGCGAGTTCTTGCTCGACATGTCTATGCACTTGATACTGAACTTGATTTTTTTTGACTAAGCTTATGCGTTCGGGTTTAGTCGATGCATTAAAGGTAATTTCACCGTAACAATGATCGACTCGAATAACCGGTTGCAGAATCGGGTTGTTGGCAATGAGCTCACGCGTAAAGGTTAAGCGTGTTAACAGTGAGTCTGTTATCTCGCAAAAATCAATTTCACTCGGCACAGGCACGGTTTTAGGCGAAAAATGCTGGAGCATTTTATGACTAATGGCATCCACTTGAGCCAAGGGCACTGGCGGCATGTGTTGCAATAAACTTAACTTTTTAACGGGCAAGTCAGTATCTATTCTACCTAAATGCAAATAGTCTAATTCAACATACAAAGGTGGCTCGGTAGCAATAAACTCCCAATTATCCAGCCCAGGCATGCGCATTTGCATTTGGGTATGTTTTTTATCAATCTCACACCAGACAAACTCAGGCACAACGGCTTTAGCCCATGTTAGTGGGATACGATTTTCTTCCCAAAAACACACTTCGGCTGTGAGCATTTTAGTCAGTGCTAAAAATGAAATTTCACCTTCAATATAAATTTTAGAACCATGATTATTTGATGACAATAATAAGCTGATAATCTGTTTATCTTCAGGGTCAATCCACCATGGCATGCTATAGCGAATATCGGCTAATGCTAGCTTGCTGCCTTTATTGTATTGACCTTTTTTATTAAATTTACTGCGTTTAAATTCGACAAAAATGCCATGAGGATCGTTAGATAACACATAAATAATACGGTCTTTTTCTTCGTCCTCTTCTTCAAACTCGGCAACCGTTTTTTGCTCGTCAAGTTGGCGTAACCATTGGTGGATACGCTGCTCTTCAACCGGCTTTTTATCGACCAGTGCCAGCATTGCTGCGGCAACGTGCTTACAATTTGTTCTAACAGGGCAAGTACAATGTGAACGCATCACAATTTTGTGATTCACATTAACTAGGGTGATTTCTTGACGATAGGGTTCAGCAGCAGATCCTTCAACATAGGCCTCAATATCATGATTATTACTGCTGGCAGTAACTTCTAGAACTCGACCTTGGATCAAATAGTTTTGCGCTTTTTGAATTTGGGTGGCCGAAAACAGTTTCGCAATCATCTCTAATGAAAGCTTAATGGGGAGATTAAACAGTTTCGCCGACATCAATATACCTAATAAAACCGCAGCAAAATAAACAATGGCTGCTGATAAAAAAGTTAACTTGCCATTCTATGGAAGAAAGCAGGCAATATCTAGGCTTTGCTGATCTTTCGAACAAAAAACTCGTTCAAACACGCTATATTATTGCGATTACACATATTGGGTGGTCGCTAAAGCTCAGATACAGCAATAATCTGTATCATCATACGAATTAACATACACAAAAGTTTGCTTACCACTAAAGCCAATTTTAACCTTGAGTCGTTGGGAGATATTACCAAGAGGAATTTAAGGTGGGCGAATGTCTGACTAATGGCTACTGACGTCGGTTATTTGTACCCGTCTCAAATATAAATAGAACTTATGCCAAATGTAAGCCGAGCATAAGTTAGCGACGGTCGAATACAAGGTTACTTAAGCAATACAATCTCAATGAATAACTAGCCACTATTCAAAGCTGACTAGTTATTCATTGGCAAACACTAAAAACGTTCTACAGACCACTGAATCGCCATGAGCCCAATCGCAATTGAACCGAGCTGCATGCCCCAATGTCGATACCAAAGTGTATGGCGTAGAAACATCAATACAGGCAGCACTAGCGCTAAAATCGCCAGCTGGCCGATTTCAACGCCAACATTAAACGCAAGAATCGCTAATAGTTTTTGATTTTCAGGCAAGCCAAGCTCGCCTAATACTCCAGCAAATCCCATGCCGTGTAACAGGCCAAACGCAAACGTAATCCAGCCTAAGCGTAATACAATCGGCCAGACATTATTAAGCGCCGCAAACAACACCGACAATGCAATGCCCAGTTCAACCCAGTGACTACTAAAATTAATCAGTCCCAATGCGGTGGCAGTTAACGTTACCGAATGCGCTAATGTAAATGCAGTAATAATCCATGCTGTGTCTTTAAATATTTGCTTAGGCTTATCTATCGGGTGCCATTTTTGTTGTTCACGCACCAACACACAGGTTAATAACAACGCCAATAAAAATAAGATATGATCAGTGCCCTTCCAAATATGAATAATCCCTTGATAAACATATTCTGCAAATGTATCGCTGAGCTGACTTTCAGCTAAGTTAATCAATATTATCGGGTTATCGTTACTGATCACTCGAGCGTATTGATGATCGGGCGTTGCAATGGTGGTAATCACTTTATGATCAGTGTCTATATTGAAGAAAGCTTGATAATTAATGGTCAACACTCCAGGGCTATCACATTCAGCCTGAAATGAACTGACTAGATAACCTTCACTAAAGTGTTGGTCAACTTGCTGCGTTGGGTTAAAACTCAGTGGGCAATCTTGCTCTCGGCTGATTGCCAAAGATGAACGTAAATAATCCACTATCGCAATTTGATGAGCTTGTAACTCTCCCCAAGTAAGCTCACCATCTTGGTTATCATCAATAGGGACAACTTGGTTTATGTCAAAAAAACGCACTTGCCAATCACCTTGAATTTGCCCGTGCTTATCGAGGTGAACAGACAAATAACTGGTGCTCATTTGATGGGCTAAACTGCCATGACTAAACAGTAACATTAGCAGTAATAATCCACCTTTCATCACCGAAAAAAAACGTGTAAATGCCTTCACTGGTTTATCCTTAACTTGCTACATGATCGACAACGAGGTTCTGACTGACTTGTACTGACTTTTTATCATTTTTAGTCTTCCTCAACAATGCTTTAGCCTGTTCTAAAAGTATCCGATCATTGTCTTGACGTGCTACCTGCCAGTTGATTTTGGCCCAGTAAAGTGCTTTTTGGGGCTGAATATCAATAGTTAAATAATATTTTGCCAGATCGGATGCATGCAAGCTGTCTTGTCTTTGCTCGCGCAGTTTAACTCTTTGGGCAAAAGTCCATTGCCATTTAACAGTATTGCCAAGGGATTTTTCCGCTATCGCTAAGCGCAATAATAGTGCGTCGTCTTGAACAGCGTTATTATTGACGACACTGGAGAGCATATCGTACACCTGTTGATGTTGATTTAATGCCAACTCAATATCAGACCATAGCGCTAATAAACTAACCGGAGCATTGTCCATATCTAACTGATTTAAATAACTCAATGCTTCTTCTGCCATACCTTGCTTAAATGCCATGTCAGCAAGAATTTGCACTATCCAACGTTTTTCTGGTTCATTATTAGGTTGATACAACTGGTACAACCGAGCTAACTCTTGATAACTTTCGGCCAGTTTGCCATTTTGACTGGTCACTTCTAAAGCACAGGTAGAAATCAATAAAATATCGGCTTTACCGATTAGGGTTAAACACGCTTGCCTTGCACCGACAATATCCCCCTGTACCAGATGAATATTGGCTTTTAATAACCAACTATTTATCGCAGTCGGTTTTAATTCAATGGAGCGTTCTAACGCCTTTATCGCCCGATCAAATTGGTGTTGATGCTGTAATACTCGAGCATATAAATAATAGGTCTGCGCATCGGGGCTGGCATTGGCCATTTTGGCTTGTAACCAAGCTTTTGCACGACCGTAGCGATAGTCAGCTTCACCGGGATATTGTCCTTGTTCAATAAAATCACTGATGTCGTCTAAGCTCATTTGCTTGTCGGTATCATTAAACACTTTCCAGGTCGCAATAACTTCACTGGTATCTTTTGGTGTATATGGCGCCGCAGTACTGTTGCCTACCATCAACAAACATGCACTGACAACCATTACAATATTGATGTAAAATTGAATATTGAGGCTAAATTGAGGGTACTTAATCATTGGTGTTAATCGCCCTGATATCACTTGCATAACGCCTCCTTAATGCCATCCTTGGCTATGAATATCGATCTAATTAATCATTACTTCTCAGCTGAGATAATCATTCATTGGATGAATAAGATAGATATTTGGTCCTGTGTTATAAACTTAAGCTAGCGAATAGAACTCGCACTATTAATCCAGTAATAAGTCGTCGTAAAAATCAGCCGTTGAAACATCGTTCTCAACCATGCGGCCATTAACACGTAAAGGTGCAGCTTGGCTTGGTTGTAAAAATGCCTGACGACTTAAGCTTGAAAACATCACTTGCTGTGCATCAATGGTAATGTTCACCATCGCTACCACAGGGTCGTTTACGCCATCACTCACAGCAACAGTAAAACTGTCCATGCCAGTCACTTCATTGACGGGAGCATAAGTAAACTCGCCGTTTGGCATTAAACTAACCGTACCAAGCGTGGGTTCACTCATTACAGTAAACGTTAGTGCATCACCATCTTTATCGGTGGCTATCACTTGATCTGTCACTGGCGTTTCAGTCACGGTGGAGATCATGACACTGCTCACCATTGGCGCACTGTTTTTAGCCATGGTCATCGCATCATCATCTGAGTTACAACCAGCTAAAAAACCGCCACTGAGCACACTGATTAATACCACTGGTTTAGCGAGATTATTAAGCGCTTGACGCGTCGCATATCGAATAGAAATATTCATCTTATGTTCCTTATTTTGAGCCCGAAAGCGGCGTCGCTAAGTAAGGGAAGTGATCCATCATCATGGTCGCGTCAACGGGTGCCCCATCAGTAAATGGCACGTTACCAACGCTGGCATCATCACTGGTACAAAGGCCTAAATCTGTGTCAGTACCATTGACTGGGATGGGGTAACATAAACGTCCCATTACCACGCGCAGTGCAATATCAACCACATCATCACCCGGACGACGACCATTTGGGAAACCGGCTAAATCATCACCAGCCACACCAAAAACTGACTGCATATCACGTGATTTTGCCGGAATGCCGGTATTAAGACGCAACATTTCTGAAGGCGTCACCATCTCAAGTTGATTAACACCAGCAAAACCAGTGAGAAATGCAGTAACAAGATCGGTACGAGGGAAGTTAGTTGGCGCTAACGTTTCAATGTTTGTTCCCAACGTTTGATTAACCGCGTCTTTGAACAGAATGTTAAGCAACTCTGGTAAGCTCGGGTGCGTCACATAGTCAGCAAACTGAGTGTCATCTTTAGGATGTGAAGTCGAAAAAGTGTCTTTATCCTTTAAGCCAATCACTAACTCGTTAACCAGTGGATTACCCAGACGAGATACCTGAGTTAATGCGCCGCCGTTGACTTCAGTTTTACCCACTTTGGCATTTGGATTTAAAATACGCGCTTGCGGTAAACTGGCGGTAGTCCATGCACCAATGGTGCCGTTGCCTTGAGTCGTTAAACAAGACTTTGGCACTTCAATTGAAATGGCTGTGACATTTTTATCCATCAAATCATCATTATCAACAGATTGAGTGATGCCACCTGGAAATCCACCTTGGTCGCCAGCGCCCGGTGCACTATCACCTTCTACAGGCACATAGTTGACCAAATCAAAGGTTTTGCCTAAGTTAACCACGAAAGGGTCTTTACGTTGGCCAACAAACACTTTACCAGGACTTGCACAACCATCGAGATTAAATTCGTAGATGAATTGACCCGCATAACTTGCATACGCGCTGCTATCACCGAAACTCTTATTACCAATGTAATCCAGTGGCTTATGGAACATCGCCCCTGAAGTATTGGTTAACGCTGTTGCGCTACCACTATTTTGTGGTCCTTTAACAAGTGTTAACTCATACGACTCGCTAAAGTTTGCCGCACTTTGATCCGCAGCAGTAATGCCACCAATATTTTTAAGCGGTACTGACACACTACGTTGATTGTCAGCAGGACCAACCGTTAACGCAATACCTTGATTATTATTGGCAAGCTCATTGGTAAAGTTAAATTGGAAGGTTAAATCTTCTATAGCATCACCATCATTATCGATATGAATGCTGTATACCGCAGCAGGATCCATCGCATAATAGTTAGGTCCGCCGTAGGCATCTTGCAGTGGAATATAGTTGGCGATAAGAGTGACGTAATCTTCACGTCCAGCTTCGTAGCTATTAAAAGCGTAGAAGTCGGTAGAGTCTAATGTTGGAAAACGAGTGATATTGGGTGCTTCTCGGTGACTTGACGCAAATGCATTAGCGCCTAATAAAGTGCTGCATACGATACTGGCGATTAGGGATATTTTTAGTACTTTCATGACCATTTCCTTGTTATGTAGTAGAGTCATATCAGTAAACGGCTCAGGTTCCATTTTGGATGCAGGTTTTAGTAACTATTGTTGAAATAAATTAAATGAAAAATTAAAACACTGAATTTAAATGAATTTATAAATAAACTATTTTTACTAATTTAATGAAAATGTTAATTTCTGCATAATGAACTATCAATATGGTCCTTTCAATACAGCCCCTCTATACAATTTCTTCAATACAATCCTTTAGTATGTGAACGCTCAGAAATGAGTCGTTAACAATTTCCCGTTAACCGGTGATTCATCGATCGCCAATAGATAGTTGCAACCATAAAAAAGCGGCCAATAGTCTCACTATTGGCCGCTTAAATGTTAGCGTGGTAACACATCAATGCTTTGAAGCATCACCCTATCATCAAGGCTTTATAAAATTGCTAGCTCTGCGGTATACAATACCTCTGTTGGTAAGCCATTTGGTGAGCCGTTCAAAGGCTCTAAACTCACCGCCAGAGCCACAATATCCATGTCATCAAATTGACTGTTTTTCACCAATGTTAACTTGCCTGACTTAGGCAGTAAGCCTAATGAAATTGGATTTTCGACACCTTTAGCTACCATCCATAACTCATAGTCTTTATTCGCCAGTGGCTTTAGGTTACTAGTAGAGCGCACTTCAATCGTATTGGAGGTGACTTCAATCAGCCATAATGCTTTAGATTGTGCACTTTGCACTACCGCAACTTGCTGCGATGTAGCAACTGGTACAGGCTGATTATTCACAACTAAAACAGCCATAACAATGGCTGCTGCGCTTGCCATTGAAGCCAATCCCTTCCATAAACGGTTACGTGTTGCCATAGGCACCACATTTGAGGTTTCTGGCGATGGTGCTTGGGCCACATTATCAACAAACCCTAGCGACATACTGATTTGTTGCCAAACCCGTTCATCTGGGGTTATCGGCGTTAACAATTGATTCATGCCATGTAAATGTTGCTCCCATAACCAAGTGCTTTCACGCAGACTGGGAATTTGCATCATTAATTTTTGAAACCGACGTCTAGCTTGGCCACGCAATGTACCCAGCACATATTCTGCTGCTAATGCGTCTTTTAATTGAGGATCACGATAATTCATAACGATAAACACCTCTGTAATTGTTGTAAACCACGACGGATCCAACTCTTAATAGTGCCTAATGGTAAATCTAAGTGCCCCACAACTTCGTGATGCGATAAACCATTATAGTAAGCGAGATGAATTGCTTGTTTCTGCTGAGGCTCGAGTTCTCCCATACACTGGTCGAGTTTATTTTTATGAACCTGAGGCCCGTCATCATTGATATGCTCTTCAAAAACGGCTTCTTGGCCATCTTCAAGTGGATCTTCCTTTCTGACCTTTTGATAACGCAACATGTCTAAGGCTCGGTAACGAACAATACTGATCATCCACGTGAGAACCGATCCTTTTCCGTGTTGATATTCTGTCGCGTTATGCCAAATTTTTACGTAGGCTTCTTGTAATACCTCTTCGGCTAACTCACGTCGACCGAGCATTTTTAAGCTAACTGCGAATAACTGGCCACTGGTAGATTGGTATAAATCAGCAAATGCTTGTTTATCTCCATCTGCACTAGCACTTAATAAGTTAAGTAAGGTGTCTTGATCCATAATCTGCCACGTTTCCCTATGATGGTTCGATATAGTTGATACAGGCTAATTGCGCATATATTGATAAAAAAGCCCCAATAGCGTGTATACGAACCAAAGTTAATATTGGATGCAAAATAAATAAAATAAAATAAAATAAAAAAGCACCATCACTTTTCAGCATGGTGCTTGGTAGCAATAATATGAAGCTATATTTAACCTTGCAGTAAATACTCTTCAGCTTTCTCGATACTGCGCGGTTTACCCACCAGCATTAAAATATCGTTACGCCTTAATATCCACTCAGGGGGGGGTGGATCGATCTCCTCGCCTTTACGCCGCACCGCTCTAAGCTCAACATCCAAAGCTTGCCATGGAATATCTGCAACGGTTTTACCCACCGCACTAGCACCTGAAGCCAGTGACACAGCATGGAGTAAATCTAAGGTAAAATCAGTTTCTGTGCCGGAAAAGAAACCGTGTAAATATTGATAATGATTACGACGTTCAGATTCCAAGCGTTTAATAATCCGCGCTAAGGGGACGCCACATTTAAACAACACTTGCGACACCAGCATTAAGCTGCCCTCAAGTGATTCAGGGATAACTTGGGTCGCCCCCGCTTCTTTAAGCTCATGTAGATTCGCATCATCGCGAGTGCGCACCAATATTTTTACATCGGGAGCCAGTTTACGCGCCACGGCTAAACACTCTTCAGATTGCCTTGGTTCGCAAAATGTCACCACCACTAAGCTCGCTTGACGAATGCCCATCTTCTTCAATAGCGCCATTCTGCAAGCATCACCAAAATGAATATTTTCGCCTGCGGCTCTCGCTTCTGTCACTCTGGTGGGATCTAAATCAAGCACCATATAAGGCACCGCTTCTGTTTTCAAAAAGCGTGCAATCGTTTGCCCTACGCGGCCGTAACCTAAAATCAGCACCACATCACTTTCGTCAGAATGAGGCAATACAATTTCTATCGGTTCATTTTTAGGTGGCAGCTTATTGCCGCTAACCTTTTTGGCAATATCAACACTGTGACGGATCAGCCAAGGCGCCATTGACATAGATATCACCGCCACGGCGACTAACACAGTGCTTACTTCGGTATCGAGTAATTGATAATTTACTGCTAATGCCAGTAACACAAAACTAAACTCACCGACTTGACCTAAACTGATTGCGGTACTGAGTGATACCTTAGTATTTTCACCCACAAGTTTGAGCAAACCGTGCACGATTAATATTTTGGTGAGCACCACACCTGCCAAAATCAATAACACTTGCCACCAATATTGCATCACTAAATCGAAATTCAGTAGCATGCCGATGGAAATAAAAAACAAACCCATTAATAAATCACGAAATGGCCTTATGTCAGCCTCTAACTGGCGTCGATACTGGCTTTCGCCAAGTAACATCCCAGCAATAAATGCCCCTAACGCCATCGATAATCCAAGCCATTGAGTAAACGCGCCCGTCACTAAAGCGACAACTAAGGTAGATAATACAAATAATTCATTTGAACGTGAGCGAGCTACTTCGTCAAAAATACGTGGCAATATCCATTTACCAAATGACATTAATCCTAAAAAGGCCAAAATACCGGTGAGTAATCCCCACGCGATACTATTGAAGCTCATTTCAGCACCGCCTTTGGCTAATAGCGGCATTAAAATCAATAGCGGCACCACCGCTAAATCTTGAAATAACAATACACTAACCGACAGCTCGCCGTGTCTGCGCCTTAACCAGTTTTGTTCATTAAGCAGCTTTAACACTATGGCCGTTGACGACAGCGCAATAGCCGAACCGATCACCACCGCAGCCACTAAGTTTTGCCCAACCAACATAGCAATGCCGCCAGCCACAAAGGCTGTTACCAGCATTTGGGCGCTACCCAGGCCAAAAACAGTTCGGCGCATTGCCCACAACCTCGGTACCGAAAACTCAAGTCCTAAGGTAAACATCAGTAGCACTACGCCTAACTCAGCCACAGATTGCATTTGTAATTGGGTAAACCAATGAAAACCGCTGGGGCCGCTAACAACCCCGGTGAGTAAATAAGCTAAAATGGCCGGTAAGCCGAGTCGACGTAACAATGCAATCGCCACAATAGCAATCACAAGCATCAACAAAATATGGATAAAAATACTGTGTTCCATTGTGGCTTTGGCTCCTTGTCAAAAAACTGTCGAAAGGGAAATAAAACGTTTTGTTAGCACTACAGTAAAACAACAACCAATTAATAACTATAGAAAATTTTTCATAGGCACGATTATTGCTAACAATATGGTAATTAGTTGTAACGTACTGGAACCAATATTATGGATTTTTCAATAGCGACAGAATTATATCCTGAAGATTACTGGTACCGTTCAGACGCTTACTTGAATATGGAACCCGAACTGGACCTTATTCAAGTGATTCAACAACTACATGGAAGTTTAGATCCTCGGACAGTTTTTGCCTGCTTCGGCAAGATCCTAGGACAACATTTGCCGATTAAAGGACTACAATTGAACCTAGACAAACAAAAGTTTGTTTGGGGACGTCACTACGGTATTGAACTGCAACGTACTATTAACGATAACCAAGATACGTTTATCATAACCTATCAGTTGTCTGTAGCACTTAGTTCGGCGCAAAAACACACTTTAGAGCAACTTGAAGGCATATTAATTCAACCGTTGAATAATGCGTTGAAGTATCAAAATATGTCTAATCAAGCCATGTTTGATGCACTAACCCAATTAGGTAATCGTTATTATTACCGCCAGGCAATCGACATCGCATTAGCACGAGCTAATCGCCAGCAAGGCCAAGTGTCTTTAATTGTATTAGATTTAGATAAATTTAAACAACTTAACGATGCGCATGGCCATAAAGTCGGTGATTTTGTATTAGTAGGCTTTGCCGCATTAATTAATGAAGCAATTCGTAATACAGACCAAGCCTTTAGAATTGGCGGTGATGAGTTTGTGATCGTTACCCAAGGGGATGCCCAGGCCGCTGCAATAGTATGCCAACGTATCATTGATATGATGCCAAAACATTCAGAGCTTACCGAATATAACATTCAGTGCAGTTTAGGTATTGCGGAGTCCAAACCGCAGCAACAAGCAGAAAATATATATGAGCGTGCCGATAAAGCCATGTATTCCGCGAAAGCTGCTGGACGTAACTGCTACCGAATTTGCGCTAATTAGCACAACCTTATACTTATGTAGTAACAACTAATTAATAAAAAAGACCTTAACAGGTCTTTTTTTATTGGTTGATTATTGTATGGTAATTACATACCGCGAAGCTGAATACGCCTTAAAAACTCAGTCATCACTCGGTCATAGACTAAATCACCTAAAAACAAATCCTCAACGCCATGGTCGATACTCGGATTGTCATTGACTTCAATCACATAAGCCTTACCGTCGATTTCTTTTAAGTCGACGCCATACAAGCCAGCACCAATTAAATTAGACGCTTTAACCGCAGCATCGACAATATTTTGTGGCACCATCTTCAAATCGATACAGTCAAAATCACCACTACTGACGCGACCACTTTGATGATGTTGATAAATCTGCCAATGACCACGACTCATAAAGTAACGACAGGCATAAATAGGTTGGCGATTTAACACGCCGATACGCCAATCATAATCGGTTGGCATAAACGCCTGCGCTAAAATTAGCGCACTGTGCTCAAAGATTATCGCTGCTTGTTCAAGTAAAGTTTCACGGTCTTTAACTTTAACCACCCCGAGCGAAAATGCGCCGTCGGGTACTTTAAGTACAATTGGTAACCCTATGGTGTTAATAACATTATCGGCCCAGTTTTTATCTGAGGCTTTAAAGATTAAACTCTTGGGTACGGGCACTTTATGCTTGTTTAATAGTTCGGTTAAAAACACCTTATTAGTGCACTTCATAATGGATTCAGGATCATCCATTACCACTAGCCCAAGTTGCTCAGCCGCTTTAGCAAACCGATAAGTAAAGTTGCTGATATTAGTGGTTGAGCGAATAAACAAACCATCAAATTCACTTAACCGAGCCAGATCATGAGAACCAATTTGGACTAAATCCATGCCAATACGATTAGCCGACTTGGTAAATAACTTTAACGCGGCTTTATCTGATGGCGGCATTTTCTCATGCTCATCCACCAGCATGGCAATTTCGTAACGATAACGTTTCGACGGTTTCGGTAAACGCCATACTTTTTGTGAAAACACTTCAAGATACTTGGCAAATAAATCTTGTTCAGGCTCGGTTAAATCTTGAAACGCAGCAGGCTCAATGGTGTTAACTTGCCATTTACCTGACATTTTTAACAAATTCACCTGCAATACAGGCACAGTAAAGCGTTCAAATATTTTACGCGCAAGCTTGTCTAGCAACGGATTATCACAATAGCCAAAATACAGCTTCATGCTGATTTCATTCACCGACTCTGGCAACTTATCTAGGCCTGATTGCGGCAAACTAAAAAAACGATCTTGAGATAAATCATTAATGGTCATTACCCGGGGGATCACGCGATGCCCGCGAGCTTCCGCCATTAACGAGCAGTAATAACCTGTGCTTAAATAATCATAACTGCGACACAAGTTAATCACTTGCATGGCGCTTTGATCTGCAAATGCGCCCATTTCTAAATAATCATGAACCGTGACCATATGGTCACTGGGCAAATAGGGACGCCAATCATTAACATCGTCGGTGACAATTAAAAAATGAGCCATAAATATCTGTTGCCTCTTGTGCGGTTTAGCGCGTAAATTAAGCCACTATCATGTTTTGCCAACTCGAGCCGACTCATGCTTATTCGTCAAGCAACCCCCAGCGATTTGCCCCAACTAAACCACATCGAAAACAATGCATTTAGTGGCGATAAAATCAGTTCTCGGCAGATGAAACGCTTTATCAATTCACCTCTGGACAGCTTATTAGTGGCCGAAATAGACGGCACACTTGCAGGCTATGCTCTGGTGTTGTTTCATCGTGGTACTCGGCTAGCCAGGCTGTACTCTATTGCCGTTGCAAGCGAATTTAGAGGTCGCAACATTGCCTTCGAACTGGTCACACAATGTGAGCACACGGTGGTCGAGCGTGGTTTCATTACATTACGCCTAGAAGTACGAAACGACAATATCGCCGCCAAAAATCTTTATTTAAAAATGGGTTATAAAGTCCTAAAGACCTTAGTGCATTATTATGATGACTTGGCCGATGGCGTGCGTATGCACAAACGCCTAGACCCACCAGGGCCAAGCAAAGTCATCAAGATGCCTTTGTATGTACAAACCACCCCATTTACCTGTGGCGCGGCCTGCTTAATGATGGCCATGAGTGCGGTAAAGCCGCAATATAATCCAAGTCGAGTTGATGAGCTGAGCATTTGGCGCGAAGCCACCACTATTTTTATGACCAGCGGCCACGGCGGTTGCAGTGTTCATGGCTTAGCCTTAGCAGCGATTAAGCGTGGCTTACAAATTGAAATGTACAGCCAATCAACCTCGGTTCCTTTTATTGATAGCGTCCGTGACAGCAATAAAAAAGCCGTCATCACCATTGTGCATGACGACTTTTGCCAACAATTGATTTCGCAAGGTGTTGAGATACACAACGCGGCACCTACACTGGTTCAAATTAAACATTGGATTGACAGCGGTTATGCCGTTTTGCTGATGATAAGTACTTATCGCTTTAATGGCGAGAAAGGCCCACATTGGGTGGTATTAAGCGGTTACAACGAGCAGTTTATGTTTATTCACGACCCATTTGTTGAAGCACAAAAAGATGCGATTAACGCTGCATATGTACCGATTAGTCAGTCAGAACTGGCGCAGGTGATGCAATATGGGAAGCAGAAACAGGTTTCTTGTTTAGTGGTTAAATCATCTTTGGCTTAAGATGGTTAAGCTTTTTTATGGCCTGCAACCACAACTGGCTTTTCAAACTGCGTTTGAATTGAGATCGCAAGGTTCCACCCTGCACGGGCCAAAAGGGGATCAACAGCAATCCCCTCTTGGATCACCCCTGCCGTTCCGGCAACATTTTCGCTTTTTAACCAAACAACAGCAGCGAAAAAATTGCGACGGAAATAGCTCTAGCTTTTGACTTCGTTTGCAGCCTGCTTCGGCCTTATTTGAAAATGCTAACGCTTCCGATGGTACATCCTGTACCGCGAAAGCTAAGCTCACATCCATGTGAGCTTCACGCTATTTTCTTCAACGGCCTCAAGTTCAGAGTTGAATCTATGCATTTTCATAAAAAACTAACTCGTTTATGGAAAAAATCTAACTGACTGTTTATGACTCTGACATTTAGGTTTAGAGTAATACGACTACACAATAGCCAGTCTATTTATTTAAATTAACGTCAAAGTAATTGATATTAATTGATTTATCATACCGTTCTAATTGCTCAATCACGTCTGCGGGCATCACATAGAAGAATTCTTTACGATTATTAACTAAATTAACTCTTTGTTCTGCAAAGCTATTGTGCAAATATTTTTCAAGGGTGGGTGCATCTTCGGTAAAAACGAAAGCATGAACATCGAATAACTCAGGTACCGAAGCATCACCAAGCTCTTTTACCCTATCATTAGGATCAGCCCTTCTAGTCATCCCAATTTTACAGACTCCTTTGCCAAATGACATTTCATTCGATATGACATATACATACCCAGCTCGAGTCAGTTGGGCTAAAGATATAGCTCGTCTTTCTTTTTCACGAAGAATTTCTAATTCCTGCTGATGCAATTTATATAACGCTTTCTGCTCTTCCGTACTCGACTCTAATTTAGCCAATTCTTCAGCGACTAGCTTTTCCATTATAATTCGTTCTTTTTCTGCTTTTTCTGCAGCAGCGATTATTCGCCCTTCTTCGCGCTCTGCTTCACGGAGAATTTTGGCCTCTTCACGTTCAATGTCTTTAATTTCTAGATTCAATTGATTTAGTTCATAACTTAACCGAAACTCCTCAGTTTTTAACTTTAAGTATTCATTACTCAGATATGTTTTAACTGTGGTACCAGAAACATTAATCTCATTGAATGTATCTGTAGTACGCTGAATTAAACGATTTATGTTATTCCATGCTACCAGCGCTGATGCTGCCTTAAATTCATTGTCTAAACAACGAAGTCGTAGCTTAACTTCTCTATTAAACAATTTAGTGGCTTCTGATTTCTTACCGTTAACTCTAACATCTGAACCTATGCTACAAATACAAGCAGTCTTTTTACCTACCATCTCTTTTAGTCTAGCTTTGGACTGGTGTAATTTACTTTCTATATCTTTCAGCTCCCTACTATTAACCAATTTTGAATATACCGTAGAGTCTGATGTACCAATACTTATATGGTACTTAGAAAACAATTCTTCACGTTTACGGAGAAGTGTTAAATTATCTTGATAACTTGATTGAAGAGAGCTGTACTTATTGTTTAAATCATTTAATTTTTGTTCTTCAATCGTCACTGGTTGATACATTATTTGAATCTGAGCAGATTTTTCTTTTAGCGCCAGAAACTTAGATCGAGATGACAAAAGTAAATAAATTGAATAAGATAATAAACATGCTAATAACATAATTATGTACATATGCTATTCCCCCTATATGGAAGCTGGTAACTGATATGATGAAGTCTGAGCTTGTGAGGCATCATGTTTAAGAGCTTTTCGCATGAGTAAGCTTTCTCGATATTCTTTTGCTTCTGCATCAAAATACCAATCACATTCAATACCTAATTCTTCCATGGCTTCCGTAACTTGTTGTAACGATACTCTGAAGAACTCTTTACGATAATTGTCGGCATTCACACGTCTATCATTAAACTTTTGATGCAACTTCCTTTCAATCTCAGGAGCATCACCAACGAATGTGAGTGTATGAACATCAAATTTAAAGGGAACACTTGCATCACCCAACTCATTAACTCTATCCATAGGTTCTAAGCGCCTTGTCATGCCTATCTTCACAACTCCTTCACCAAAGCTACCAATATTAGAAATGACATAGATGTAACCAACTCTTGTTAACTGAGCTTGTGATGTTGCTCTTTCAAACTTACGCTCTAACTGATTAATTTCACTATTAATATGGGAAATTTTTAATTCTATTTCTGCGGCATTAGCACCGTGTAATTGACTGGCAAGCTTCTGAGCTTTTATCAAATCAGATTTACGATAATAAAGTTCATCCCCTATTTCCTCTGCTTGATCACCTGATTGATTACCTTGCGCTCTAATTAAAGCCTGTTGCTCTTTCTTTTGCTGTTTAAGGTTTTCTTTGTGTTGGAGCTCACGATGCCAAACTGAAAGCTCATTTACTTTAAGCTTTAAATAATCACTTGAAATAGCAACTCTTGCTGTTTCACCAAGTTTTGATAATTGCTCTTCAAGCTTATATAGTTTTTTCAGTGCTATATCATAACTTGAATGACGCATTTGCTTTCGAATGAAATCAAACTCAGCATTAAATGCTTTTAACAAAAGGTTTCGATAAGAACTAACCATCTTAGCACCTTCACTTTTACTGCCAAACCACTCCCAGTTAGAATATGCAGTTGTCGCTCTACTATTCCTGATTGATTCGAATTGTACTTCTAAACAATCTTCAATATGCTTTTTCAGTGATTCACTATCATCAAAATTGAATGTAGGAGGAAACAATCCAACATCGATAAATTTTAATTGTCCATTAATATGAGCTAGTTTTTTATTTAACTCATTATATACAGGCATCCCTGTAGATAGCTTATGTTCGATGTTTTGATATGATTTCTGTAAATCAAGTATAAGTTGATCAATCGGTTTACTTTTCAGCGCTTTTTCTTTACGTCCAATTTCAATAGTTAGTTCTTTACGTTTACGTGATGTTGAGTAAACCATAAAAAATGTCACACACAATAGAACAGCTAAAACTAATAGAGTAATTTGATAGAGTTCGACATCCTTGAACATAAGCTTCTCCATTTTATTTTGTTACACGAAGATACTTCATATATTTATGTAACGCATTCTAATATTTAAAAATTAAGTCATATTGCAAAGAAATAGTGTTAACCACGATATTTCATTAAACAAAACTTTCTCTATATTTTTGTATCATTGGCAATACTCTTCAACTAGTTTCGCGGCAGAAACGAGTTATATGCCTTGCTTGTAATGGGTCTCAACTCTGAACTTGAGGACGTTGAAGAAAATAGCGTGAGCCTGACAGGACGTCAGGCTAGCTTTCGCGGTACAGGATGTACCATCGGAAGCGTTAGCATTTTCGAATAAGTCCGAAGCCGATTCCAAATAAAGCCCAAAGCTGGATCAATCCCCATGGCGACCTTTTCGCAGCTGTTGTTTTGTAAATAGCGAAAATGTTGCGGGGCGGCTGGGAGTTCCAAGAGGGAACAGCCGTTGGTTTCCTCTTGGTCTGGTGTGGGTGAAGCGCCACGACGTTGGTGGCCGCAGGCCATATGTATCAGCCCATGTAGGGTGGAACCTTGCGATCTTACTTCAAACGAAGTTTGAAATAGTCTGGTGTGGGCGAAGCGCCTACGACCTTAGTGGCCGTAGGCCATTTCAAATAAAAATACACTACGGTTATTTACCGTCTTGTGCTCTGCGCTTTTTAAAGTCTGAATCTTCTATCCATTTTGGCCAGTCGTTGTTGTTGGCAAGCTTTTCAATGATGTCGCTGATTAAAGCGAGATCTTGCTCTACCCCGCCTAAATTCCAGCTGGCATCGTAATCGTCTGCGCCTTGATGGTACTTATGGGCAATGTAGTCTGGGTCAGTGTCGCCTAAACTCATGAACATTAACCCGGGGACGCCTTGTTGGGCTAAAGCAAAATGGTCTGAACGGAACATTAAGCCATTTTGTGGACGAGGATCAGCCTTTACTGTACGGCCTTGTGCTTTGGCGGCATCGTCTAAATAGGTTTCAAGTTCTGATACGCCTTGGCCATAACGCAGGATGTAATTAACACCTTTGCCTACATTCATGCCATCTATATTTAAAAACGATACCAGTTGTTTTGTGGGTACGGGTGGGTTGGCAGCAAAGTATTGCGCACCAATGAGTCCGGTTTCTTCTGCGGTAAATGCAGTAAACAGAATAGAGCGTTTGGGTGCTTTGTTTTGCGCTTTAAAATGACGAGCAAGCTGTAACACACCTGCCACGCCAGAGGCATTGTCGACGGCACCGTTTAAAATAACGGTTTTACCATCTTGTACGGTTTTACCTAAATGATCCCAATGGGCATGCATGACCAACCATTCGTCGGCTTGGCTGGTACCTGGTATCAGCCCTGCTACGTTATATGAGGTGGCTAATTCAATGGTATTTTTTACTGCTAAATTGGCTTTGAGTTTAAGTGGTATAGACTTAAAACCCGCTTTTGCTGCGGTGAGTTTGACTTTATCAAAGTCTAAGCCTGCTGCTTGAAACACTTTTTGCGCGGTTTGGTGCTGGATCCAACCCATGACGCCAATGTGTGATTGATTATTTTGATCATCAACTAAGGTGTATTTAGTATTAGTGTTGCTGTTTTCAACGACGTTCCAACCGTAGGCTGCGGGTGCAGTTTCGTGGACAATAAACACCGCTTTGGCGCCCTGCCTTGCTGCTTCTTCATACTTATAAGTCCAGCGGCCATAATAGGTCATGGCATTGCCTTTAAAGACGGCAGGATCTTGAGTCGCAAAGCCTGGGTCATTGACCAGCATAATCACGGTTTTGCCTTTAACATCAATGTTAGCGTAGTCATTCCATTGATATTCTGGCGCATTAATACCATAGCCAACAAACACCACATCACTGTTATCTACACTCACTTGAGACTGAACTTGTTCAGTACGGGCAGTGAAATCAGTGCCGTTGTTGAACACTAAATCACCCATTCTCAACTGCATTGTTTGATCGGCAGTAATTTTAGCCATTGGCACAGCTTGACGATAACTGTCACCAAAACCAGGAGCGAGTCCCATTGCTTTGTAGGCGTTTTCTAAATACTCAACCGTCAGTTTTTCACCATGAGATAACGGCCCACGGCCTTCAAATTCATCACTTGCTAAGGTTTGCACATTTTGACGATAGGTTTTTTGATCAAATTGAAATGGGGTAGCGTTTACGCTTGGCAGAAGTAACACACCAAACACAGCTAATAAACGAAAGGTATTCACAGACAACATCCTCTGTTGAGTATTAAGAAAATTTATTGTAACAGATGCCAGGGACTAGAGCGGACTTCGTCCTGCTAGAACGCTTCGCGGCAATAAAGGCCGAATTCAATAATATAGTCTGAAGCCATCAGCAGTACTACCGCTTTTATCGCATCTAGTCGCGAAGCGGCCTAGCACCTAGCGATTTATCCGTTGTTACCGCTTGTTATCATCTTGACCGACGGTTACCGCTTTTGCTTGTTGTTACCGCTTTTCATCGGGTGTTCAAAAGCGGTATACAAATCCCTTGCTCACCTGTTTGCGCTAAATAGCGTTTGTCGACCCATAAACCAACGGCGGCGACTAAGGTGTCACCATAAAAAACTAACGGGATTTGTGGTCTACGCCATGGCGGGATATTGCATTCTTGCCACAGTTTCTTTAATTCGCGCGGTTTTTGCCGTTGTGATGTGGCAAATTGTGGCTGACATTTAATTGAACCTGCCGCGCCAAAGCGTATGCTCACGGCGGTATTATTGGGTAAAGCAAGTAGCGGCGTATTGTCCGCAGCAATTTGCAGACCCAGCGGGTATTGCTTGTGCCCAACGCGGCACACTATCTGTTGCAGCTCGCCTTTAAGCAGTTGCTCAAATGGTTGTTGCACTGTACTTGCATCAATAACCTCTAACTCTTTATGACTAACCACATAAGCGATGCCAGCAAAACGTTTAACCTGATAATCGCCCCACTGAATCGACATATTCGCGTCGTCTTTAGCCGCTAACAGTTGTGACAGGATCTGCTGTAATTGCGCTTGCGAAGGTAAACTAACGCCACAATGAATTAAATAACCGCGAAACAGTAATGCTTGCCAAGCGGCACTCAATTGGCCAAACCCGGTGAGTTTAAACCCGGTTGATTCGGTCATTAATGCATTTGTATCGCCTGGCACTATTAACCACTCGGGTAAGCGATGACTCACTTCGTCGTCAATAACCTGTTGTTGCTCGGCACATAATGCGGCGCTCCGCCCTGCGGTAATCGCAATACTTGGCCAGCGCTGTTTTAATCTTGGAATGATATCGAGGCGTAAAAAATTTCTATCAAAGCTGTCGTCTTGGTTACTTTCATCTTCAATATGGGATAGTTGTTTTTGCGCCGCAAATTGCTCAATTTGACCGCGACTGATATCTAATAATGGTCTAACTAACCAAGCTTGTTTGTAAGCTTGTACCGCCCCCATTGCCGCTAAGCCTTTTGGGCCTTGGCCACGTTTTAACGCGAGTAATAAGGTTTCAAGTTGATCATCTTGATGATGTGCGGTCAATAAAATATCGCCGGGATTAAGATAACGGTCAAATGCTTGGTAACGAGCATCACGGGCTTGCGCCTCTAAACTCTGCCGAGGACCCTTTTCAACCTTAACTCGTTCAATCTGCACTGGAAGCTGATAATGATTAGCTCGAGTGATACAGTGCTGTACCCAAGTGTTAGCATTGACACTAAGTCCATGATGAACATGAATAAGCAGGCAAGCAATATGCGGATGCTTGTGTGCCAAGGCACTTAATCCACATGCGAGCACTTCTGAGTCAACGCCGCCACTGTAAGCCAGTACTAACTTAGGCGATGATTCACCTTTAACTACATTCATTTGATAAAGGGGTAATATCGCTTGTTCGAGCAAACTTAGCAGTTGTGGTGCACTTATTTGCTCTGATAACGAAGACTTTTCAATCATGATGCGCGCCTAATTAAACACGATTTTGACGTTAGTTGAACCAAGCATGCTTTCGAGGGCTAACATTAACTCATCACTAGGATTAACTCGCCACTCTTCACCTAACACGATTTTGCCACTGGCTTGTTGTTTGGTGTAGTTAATCACCACAGGCACAGCGCCCTTACGCCACGGTGTTAATGTTTGCTCAAAGGTTTGTAACCACTCTGGCGTGACATCATCGCCATGAACATTGATTTCAACCGCTTTGGCAAAGTGACTGCGCGCTTCGCCAATTTCAATGATATTACGGGCGTTCATGCGATTGCCGCCAGAGAAATCATCAAAGCTGACATCACCTTCACAAATAAGAATGCGATCTTTTTCAAGCATATGACCAAACTTCTCAAACGGCTCGGTAAATAGCATGACTTCTAAACGGGCACTTTTATCATCTAATGTGACTAAGCCCATTTTAGAGCCACGCTTAGTGATCATCACCCGTGTTGCCACCACTAGACCAGCTGCTTTTACGGTTTTACCGCGCTCGGTTGGGTGAATGTCTTTTAAGCGGCCATTAGTGTATTGCTTCAGTTCTTTTAAATACTGATTAATAGGGTGACCAGTAAGGTAAAGTCCTAATGTTTCGCGCTCACCTTCCAACCAGATTTTGTCTGGCCACGGAGTACAATGGACAAAGTTTTGCTTACTGTCTTCAGGTTCACTATTGAGTAAACCAAACATGTCATTTTGACCAGTCGCTTCTGCTTTAGCATGTTGCGCCGCAGCACTAATCGCTTGAGGCAAGGTCGCCATCATTGATGCTCGATGCGGGCCTAATGTGTCTAAGGCGCCTGCAAGGATAAGCTTTTCAATTACTCGCTTATTGAGTTTTTTCAAATCAATTCGAGCACAAAAATCGAACAGGTCGGTAAACGGTCCATTTTTACGGGCTGTTAAAATAGAATCTACCGGGCCTTCACCGACGCCTTTAATCGCGCCGATACCATAAACAATATTAAGGTCGTCATCGACAGTAAACTTGAATAAGCCTTTGTTGACATCGGGCGGAATTAGCGGCAAGCCCATGCGTTCACATTCGTCAACCAAGGTGACGATTTTGTCGGTGTTGTCCATGTCGGCAGACATTACCGCGGCCATAAACTGCGATGGGAAATGGGTTTTTAGCCATAACGTTTGATACGACACCAGTGCATAAGCGGCAGAATGCGATTTGTTAAAACCGTAACCGGCGAACTTTTCCACTAAGTCGAAGATCTTCATCGACAAGTCGCCGTCGACGCCGTTATTAATCGCCCCTTCTTTAAACGTGCCGCGCTGCTTGGCCATTTCTTCAGGTTTTTTCTTACCCATTGCACGACGGAGCATATCCGCGCCGCCTAGGGTGTAACCCGACAATACCTGAGCAATCTGCATGACCTGCTCTTGGTACAAAATGATGCCGTAGGTCGGTGACAATAACTCTCTTAGTGACTCATGCTGATATTCAGCATCTGGGTATGACACTTCCTCACGGCCGTGCTTACGTTCAATAAAGTTGTCAACCATGCCTGACTGCAAAGGACCTGGGCGGAAAAGAGCCACTAGCGCAATCATGTCTTCAAAACAGTCGGGCTGCAGACGTTTAATCAGGTCTTTCATACCGCGAGATTCCAGCTGGAATACCGCGGTTGTTTCGTAGCGTTGCAGTAATCTAAAACAGGCAGGATCGGCAAGCGGAATGGCTTCGATACTAACGGGTTCTTTACCTTCTTTAATCAGGCGCGGATTAATCATCTGCAATGCCCAATCAATAATGGTTAAGGTACGTAAGCCCAAGAAATCGAACTTAACCAGACCAGCAGTTTCAACGTCATTTTTATCAAATTGTGTTACTGGGTTTAAGCCTTCGGCATCGCAATACAGCGGTGCAAAATCGGTAATTCGAGTCGGTGCGATAACCACACCACCGGCATGCTTACCCGCGTTACGTGTTACCCCTTCTAAGCGGCGACACATATCGATAAGTTCTTTAACGTCTTCATCGCCGTCATAGGCTTCAGGAAGCGCGGGTTCAACTTCAAAGGCTTTCGCCAATGTCATCCCTGGTTCTGCGGGGATTAATTTAGTTAACCGTTCAACAAAGCCGTAAGGATGACCTAATACGCGGCCAACATCGCGCACAACGGCTTTGGCCGCCATAGTACCAAAGGTAATAATCTGTGATACCGCTTCTCGGCCGTATAACTCGGCAACGTGATCAATGACTTCGTCGCGTCGGTCCATACAAAAGTCGACGTCGAAATCGGGCATGGATACACGTTCAGGGTTCAAGAATCGTTCGAACAGTAAATCGTATTCTAGTGGATCTAAGTCGGTAATTTTAAGCGCGTATGCGACTAATGAACCCGCACCAGAACCACGGCCGGGACCAACTGGAATGCCGTTGTCTTTGCCCCACTGAATAAACTCCATCACGATAAGGAAGTAACCAGGGAAACCCATCTGGTTAATGACTTTCAGTTCAATCTCGAGGCGTTCGTCATATTCGACACGTTTTTCAACGCGAACTTGTGGATCTGGAAATAAAAATTCGAGACGTTCTTCTAAGCCTTTAACGGACACATTAACCAAGAAATCTTCAATGGATAAGTCGCCAGTAGGGAAATTAGGCAAAAAGTATTCATTTAGGCGAATGGTGACATTACAGCGTTTCGCGATTTCAACACTGTTTTGAATTGCCGACGGAATATCGGCAAACAATGCGATCATTTCATCTTCGGTGCGCAGGTATTGTTGATCGCTGTATGTTTTAGGGCGACGCGGATCGACTAAGGTAAAACCATCATGAATTGCCACCCGGATTTCATGTGCTTCAAAGTCATCTTGCTTTAAAAACACCACTTGGTTAGTGGCAACTACAGGTAAACCTTTGGTTGATGCTAGCTCAACCGCCATGTGTAAATAGCGTTCTTCATGGGCACGACCAGTGCGGATAAGCTCGAGGTAATAGCGATCTTCAAAGTGTTGTTGATAAAAGGCAATCAGCGACTCTACTTGGTTTTGATTACCTTTTAATAATGCCTTACCGACATCGCCATCTTTGGCACCCGAGATAATGATCAAGCCGCTGTTATATTTGACTAACCAATCTTGGTCGATCACCACACGGTTATCAACATGACCGCGAAGATAGGCTTCACTGATCAACTGAGTCAGGTTTTGGTAACCTTCATTGTTCATCGCGATAATGGTTAAGGCACAGAATTCTTTTTCAAAACCAGGTGTTTGCACCCAAAAATCGGCGCCAATGATCGGTTTGATCCCCGCACCATTACAAGCACCATAAAACTTAACCAAACCACAAAAGTTGTTTTGATCAGTTAACGCTATTGCTGCCATCCCCTGATTTTCAGCAGCAGCAATAATAGGTTTAACTTTAGCAACGCCATCTGACATTGAATAATCACTGTGGACGCGCAAATGAACAAAACGAGGATCGGACATAGAATATTTTTTCTTCGAAAAAGATGAATGAAACAACACGAAAATGCGGGATTTAGACTACCAAACTACGCGATGTTATCCAACGATAAACTCGCTTAATTTGGCTATTATCAAAATGTATCCTGAAGCAATATACGTTCAGCGACAGGTTTAAAACTTCTACGATGTTCAGGTAATACGCCATACAAGGCTAACGCTTCGAAGTGCGCTTTGGTTGGGTACCCTTTATGCTTAGCAAAGCCATACTGCGGGTGCAGATTGTCTAACGCGTCCATCTCGGCATCACGAGTGACTTTGGCAATAATGGATGCCGCACTAATAGCAGCCACTAAGCCGTCGCCTTTAATTATCGCATGACTGGCAATACCAAAATCCGGTACCCGATTACCATCAACCAGCACTCGTTCAGGTAAAATGGATAACCCGGCTACTGCGCGCTGCATGGCCAACATGGTGGCATGCAAAATATTCAGCTCATCGATTTCAGCAGGGCTGGCACGGCCAATACTGACACTTAGCGCATTATCCATTATCTGTTGATATAAGGAATTACGACGTTTCTCGCTAAGCTTCTTAGAATCATTAAGGCCAACAATCGGTTTATTTGGGTCTAAAATCACAGCGGCAGTGACCACATCACCAATCAGTGGACCACGCCCGACTTCGTCAACACCAGCAACAAGCCCTTGTGAAATAATGGCTACTTGTTCAGGGGTAATATCTTTTATCACAACCGATAATGTCGACATATTAGCTTATCCTAGTCAGGTTACGGCGCTGGTAATAATGCTACTACAGCATCTGCAGCTCGCTCGCTGGCATTACACTTTAGCAATTGATGTAATTCTTCAAAGCGGGTATTTAGCGGTGCAAAATCTTGATTAAGCTGGTTGATTATCGCATCGGCAATTAACTGTGGTTGGCAATTAGCTTGCATCAGTTCTGGCACGATGGTGTCGTTTGCGAGTAAATTAGGCAACGAATAATTTTTGATTTTCATCATTTTAATCGCGATGGCGTATGTAATTGGGCTAACCCGATACGACACAACCATAGGACGTTTAACCAGCATGGCCTCTAATGTCGCGGTGCCAGAAGCCAATAAAATACAATCTGCAGCAGCCATGACTTCGCGAGATTGACCTTCAACAATAGTGACTTCTAGATCGGGAGCAAACTCCTCCAGTGCAGCAAGAAACTGTTGTCGACGAGCATCATTAACCACTGGGGTGACAAATTTGATGTCTGGAAAGGTTTGCTTAACTAACTGAGCAGCTTTTATAAATGGTTCAGCTAATTGCTTTAGCTCTCCGCCTCTGGACCCTGGCAATACTGCCAAGTATTCAGCATTAGGATCTAATCCTAATAACTGCCGAGCAGCCAGCTTATCACTGTGCATCGGAATATCGTCCGCGAGTGTGTGCCCCACAAAGGTACAAGGTACTTGATGTTGGTCGTAAAACGCTTTCTCAAACGGCAATAACGACAACACCATATTAGTGGCTTTAGCAATTTTAAATATACGTTTTGGACGCCAAGCCCATACTGACGGGCTGACATAATGGACTGTTTTAATCCCTTTGGCTTTTAATTTAAGCTCTACGCCAATATTAAAATCGGGCGCATCAATACCAATAAAACAGTCTGGCGCTAATTCAGTAATTTGTTTCACGAGACTTGAACGAATATGAAGCAGTCGAGGTAAATGTGATAACACTTCGACTAAGCCCATGATCGACAGTTCTTCCATTGGGAATAAACTCTCAAACCCTAGAGCTTGCATTCGAGGGCCACCAATGCCAATAAAGCGTGCATCAGGGTAGCGTTTTTTGAGTGAATTAACTAAACCGGCACCTAAAATATCGCCGGAGATTTCTCCGGCGACAATGGCGAATACTTTTGAAGGAGAGTTGGTCATCGTTTCCGTCTATCGAATAATGCCACGAGCAGAGTGGTTGATAAATTCCATAAATGCTTTCACATTGATGTCTTTTTCAGCGGCCTCGATTAATTCAGCGTTAGCTTCTTCAATGGTTAAACTCTTACGGAAAACCGCTTTATAAGCACTCAAGATTGCTCGTTGGTTTTCTTTGGTAAAACCACGGCGTTTTAAGCCTTCTAAGTTTAATCCACGCGGTACTGCAGGAGAACCAGCAGCCATCACAAATGGAGGAACATCTTGCAAAATAAGTGAAGCACCCGCGGTAAAGGCATGCGCGCCAATGTGTACAAACTGATGCACACCAGTCATGCCGCCCAAAATAACCCAATCGCCAACATGTACATGACCCGCAATTGAAGCATTATTGGCCATAATAACGTTATCACCGACAAAACAGTCGTGGGCAATATGAACATACGCCATAAACAGACAGTTAGAACCGATGCGAGTTTCACCTTTATCTTGGGTCGTACCACGGTGAATGGTAACCGACTCACGAATGATGTTATTGTCGCCGATAATTAAGCGAGTTTGTTCGCCTGCGTACTTTTTATCTTGACACTCTTCACCAACTGAAGAGAATTGAAAAATACGATTACCTTTACCGATAACCGTTGGACCTTTAACCACAACATGAGAACTTATCCATGTGTCGTCACCGATTTCAACGTTTTCACCAATGTAGGTCCAAGGACCAATAGTGACGTTATTACCAATTTTGGCTGTTGGGTGAACAAACGCTAATTTATCTATCACTTCTTAATCTCTCTACGTGCACACATGATTTCAGCAGAACAAACCAGTTCACCATCAACCAAGGCTTCACCAACAAACACACCAATACCGCGACGCTCTTTAATCATTTTAACGTGAAAATGTATTTGGTCGCCTGGCTCAACAACACGTTTGAAACGCGCTTTATCAATACCAGCAAAATAATACAGTACCTCTGGAGACGGCTCTGTACTCATGGTTTTAAATGCAAGTAAACCCGTTGCTTGTGCCATGGCTTCTAAAATGAGCACGCCAGGCATCACAGGCTGTATCGGAAAATGTCCCTGAAAAAAAGGCTCATTTATGGTGACATTTTTAATCGCATGTAAGTGCTCACCTACAGTAAAGTCCAATACACGATCGATCAACAAAAATGGATATCTATGAGGCAGATATTTAAGTATCTCTTTAATATCCATGGTGTTTAATTGGTTTGACACACTACATTCCTTAAATAAGGCAGAATTACAATTATTCTGTGCCCTTAGCACTTTTCTCGAGGGTTTTCACTCGGCTAAATAATTCATCTAATTGACGGAAACGAACAGTGTTTCGACGCCATAATTTATTTTCCATTGCGATGGTAGCAGACGAATACACACCTTTTTCACGGATAATGCTGGTCACGTTTGTTCCGCCTGATATGTGTACACCATCAGCGACACTCAGGTGTCCAGCAACAGCACTACCGCCACCGAGGATACAATATTTACCAATGGTAGAACTGCCAGCAATAATAGAGCCGCCAGCCATTGCAGTATTTTGGCCGATAATGACATTATGAGCAATTTGAACTTGGTTGTCGATAATCACGCCATCGTGGATCTCGGTATGCGACAACGCACCACGGTCAATGGAAGTACATGCGCCAATTTCGACATGATTGCCAATCCGAACGCCGCCGGTTTGTGGAATTTTAATCCAGTTACCGCGCTCATTGGCATAACCAAAGCCATCAGAGCCAATAACAGTCCCTGAATGGACGATGCAATGATGGCCAATATGGACATTATGATAAACGCTCACGTTCGCCCAAAGACGCGTGTTTGAACCAATAATACTGGTTTCACCCACCACACAACCTGGACCAATCTGAACATTTTCACCCAAAATAACATTGGCACCTATCACTGCATTTGCACCAATAGCCACACCGTCACCTAAAATGGCTGATGCATCTATTTGAGCCGAAGGATGAATACCAGGCGTTTCTTTTGGGGTGGTATCAAGTAATTGCGCTACTCGAGCAAACCCTACGTAAGGATCGCTAACAATCAGGGCGTTACCATGATAACCACTTGCTTCTTTTTCGCTCAGCAATACCGCACTAGCTTGAGTTGCCTCAAGCTGAGCACGGTACTTACTATTGGCTAAAAAAGAGAGTTGGCCTTTAGTTGCACTTTCAAGGGTAGCGACACTGGTTATTTCCAGCGTGGCGTCGCCTTTAATCGTTGCCCCTAATAGTTGGCTAAGCTCTTTTAAAGTCACTTTTTGCATACTTATTATTTGCCTTTGCTTAAGGCTTCTACCACTTTGCTGCTGATGTCAGCTTCTGGCTTAACAAAAATAACTGCGCCACGTTGTAGCACCATGTCGTATTTTTCTTTACCAGCAATGGTATTAATCGCTTTTTGAACTTGAACTAATAGTTTGTTTTGCTCTTCACCTTGACGACGACGCATGTCTTCATCTAATGCTTTGCCTTTCAACTGGAATTCAGACTTTAATGATTCCATTTTACGTACTAATTCAGTCTTTTGTGAATCGCTCATTAAGGCGCCGTCACGTTGTTGTTTCTCAACCAAAGAACGCATTTCTTCTTGCATTTTTTGGACTTCAGCAACACGGTCACCAAACTCAGCTTTTAATGATTTAGAAATTTGTTCGCGCTGTGGCAACTGCTCGAACACTTCACCCATATCAACCACAGCGAGTTTTTCCGCTTGGGCTAGCATAGGGGTAGCAAACAATGCCAATGTAATTAATGCGCGATTTACCATCTTTTTCAAAGTAGACTCCTTGTTAAACTTGTTGTTATCAGCAAAACCTGCCGAGTGTATTTGTTTTAGAACGTTTTGCCAATATTGAATGAGAAAATCTCTGTCTCGTCATCTTCATATTCTTTCAGTGGCCAAGCTAAACTGAATACCATAGGTCCCATTGGCGATAACCACTGCACGCTCATACCCCATGAGGCACGTAAGCGTTCTGGATCGCTATAGTCTTCTAACTTAGAGAACTGATCCGCTGGTAAAGTCCTATATGAGTCATAATCAAACTCAGTATCCCATACGTTACCCGCATCAACGAAGAAACTGGTTCGCACTGAGTTAGTGTAAGCTTCATCAAGGAATGGTGTCGGAACAATCATTTCAAAGCTTGCTGTTGCAATGGCGTTACCACCAATTGAACGGCCAGAACTCACCTGAATGGTATTTGGGTCACCAGGCAAACTACAACCATCACCAGAAACATCAGGCGCACATTGCTCACTACCACGGTATAAATAGAACGAACGTGGGCCTACTGAGTTAGACTTAAAGCCACGTAACGAACTGCTACCACCAGAATAATAGTTTTCCCAGAACGGTAAGATTTGATCGTTGTCGTTAAACTGACCATAACCGTTTGAATAACCTAAACGGGCGCGAGCCAATAATACAAACCCATGCTGAGGTGTCAGAGGGAAGTAGAAGTTAGTATCGAAATCCGTTTTAAAGTACTGTAAGTCAGAACCTGGCACGGTCATTTTACCGCTTAAACGTTGCGACGAACCATCTGTCGGGAACGTACCACGGTTAAGTGTGCTGCGGTACCAACCGGCATTCAATTCAAAGTTATCAAAACTTAAGTCTGAATTAGGATCATCAGTTTCACGATACACATTATAGAAACGCAACGCTTGTTCATAAGCAGAGATTTCTGAAATAGTATTATGACGATAACCAATACCACCGTTCAAACGGTTAGATTCGTTAATCGGGAATCCAGAGTTTAACGCTACACCATAAGATTTATTCTTATAGCGCTCAAGGTTAGCCTCGTTGGCATCAAATTCGTTCCAGTAAACGCTACCACCTAAACTGACACCATCCTTAGTAAAGTATGGGTCGGTATAAGACAAGTTGGCACTTTTAGAATATTTGTTAGTGTTGACGCTAAAACCAGCTTGGTTACCAGTACCAAGGAAGTTATTTTGCTCAACGCCAAACTGCAAACTCACACCAGATTCAGTACCATAACCGACACCTGCGTTGAACGAACCTGACGGTTGCTCTTTCACAGTCACTGCGACATCAACTAAATCGTCACTGCCCGGTACTTGAATGGTTTCTGCATCAACAGTTTCGAAATAACCTAAACGGTTAAGACGTAGTTTAGACTGTTCAATTTGAGCAGAATTCAACCACGCACCTTCCATTTGGCGTAATTCGCGGCGCATTACCTCATCTTTGGTAACCGTGTTACCAGTGAAGTTAATTGAGCGAACATACACGCGCTTACCCGGCTTAACATTGATGTTGAGTACCACTTCTTTGGTTTCATCATCAATTTCAGGATAGGTTTTAACTTCAGGATAAGCATAACCAAAGCGGCCAAGGTATTTGCTGTACATTTCTTCGGTGAATGTCACGTCGGCACCGTTGTACATGTTACCCGCTTTAATTGGTAAAATAGATCTCATTAACTCTTCGCGACCCATTAGGTCACCAATTAAGTTAACTTCTTTCACCTTGTACTTTTCACCTTCATTCACGTTAATAGTGATGTACAAACCTTTACGGTCTGGTGTCATCGCCACTTGCGTTGAAGTCACTTCAAAACGAATATAGCCTTGATTATGATAATAAGTTTTAATGGTTTCTAAGTCAGCTTGTAGCTTTTGCTTTTGGTAGCGACGTTCACCAAATAAATCCCACCATGCCACATAGTCTTTAAGCTCAAGCATACTGATGAGCTCAGAGTCTGAGAACACAGTATTACCTACTACGTTGATTTGACGGATTTCAGCCGCTAAACCTTCGGTAAACTTAAATTTAAGCTCAACACGGTTACGCGGCAAGTTGATGATTTGCGCTTCAACTTTGGCACCGTATTTACCCACACCGTAATAGAAATCTTGCAGGCCTTTTTCAATACCAGACAACATGGTTCTATCAAGTGATTCGCCAGCTTTAACACCAGAACCGTCAAGGCTTTCTTGTAACTGCTCGTCTTTGATATCTTTATTACCGTCAAACGAGATAATACTGATAGTTGGACGTTCTTTTACCGTTACATAGAGTATACCGTCTTCATGACTGACACTGATGTTTTCAAAATTGGTTGAACCGTAAAGGCTCTTAATCGCTTGCTGTAATTTAACTTCATCTACCGTGTCACCTACTTTCACAGGTAAACTCAATAGTGCTGCACCGAGAGCAACTCGTTGCAAACCTTCTACTTGGATGTCGGTCACTTCAAAAGGTTGGAAAGACTCTGCCCAACCATTCCCTGAAAAAGACGCGCCGACGAATAACATCGAGGCAAAAATTTTATTAAATCTCATAGAGCACTTCTAATTATTAGTCTGTCCTTGCTCAGAGTCGGGCAAAATCGTTGAATAAGGCTACGCCCATCAACATTAGCAGCAAAGCTGCGCCAAACCTGAATCCTATTTCCTGTACCTTTTCGGGTACAGGCTTACCAGTAATCACTTCTATAAAGTAATACAGCAAGTGTCCCCCATCGAGCACTGGCAGAGGCATTAAATTAATAATGCCTAAGTTAACGCTGATGAGCGCGATAAACCCTAGAAAGTACACTAAACCGTAACTTGCACTGGCGCCTGCGCCTTGTGCAATCGAAATAGGACCACTAAGGTTTTTCACCGACACATCGCCGGTAAATAATTTTCCAATCATCTTAAAGCTGACGACAACGAGTTGCCATGTTTTATCAGCTGCAGCGATAACAGAATCTACTATGCCATACTCAAGCTCAAAGCGCATATTATCAGGCCACTGAGCTTGGGTTGGGCTAATTCCGACAATTCCGATAGTTTTACCATCAGAATTTTGTTGTGCTTTTGGCACAACATCAACATTGATTTGTTCGCCTTGACGTATCAATGTCATATTAATATTTTTGTTAGCAGAGCTTTGTACCACATCAACAAACGCATTCCAATCGCTGTATTGAGTGCCATTGATATTGACGAGTTTATCGCCAATCTTAATGCCCGCTTGCTCTGCCGCACTGTCTTTACTCACTGCCGCAATCGTTGGATCTATCCCTGGGCGAAATATCCCTAAACCGAGTGCGGTAATCGGCGACTCTTTTTCTGGATCGAAAACCCAATTTCGCGTATCGAGTTTGACGGTGCGAACGGGCATATCCATGCCCGACAACGCTGGTAATGGTGCTAGGGATAACTCAATACTGTCATCACCAATATGACCCACTAAGGCTAAATTAACTTCTTCCCAAGTACGTACTGGCTGTCCTGATACCGCTATAATTTGTTGTGGTTCAACCAACTGAATAACACTGGCAGGACTATTTAACTTAGTACTGTCTATTACCGGCTTAATCGACGGAGTACCAATAAGGTACATGACATATAACGCTACAATTGCAAAAATAAAGTTAGCTATCGGGCCGGCTGATACAATCGCAATACGTTGCCATACCGTTTTACGGTTAAAGGCCTGGTCAAGTAAATGCTCCGGCACGTCTTCAACGCGCTCATCAAGCATTTTGACATAGCCACCTAGTGGGATCATAGCGACGACATATTCAGTGCCATCTTTACCCACTTTACGCCAAATCGCTTTGCCAAATCCGATAGAGAAACGCTCGACTTTAACACCACAACGACGGGCAACCCAAAAGTGGCCATACTCATGAGCGGTAATTAAAATACCCAACGCGACGATAAAAGAACCTAAGCTCCAAAAAAAATCTATCATTATTTCCCTGAATTAATTTAGTGTGCTGATAACGGACACTGCCGTGGCACGTGCTTGCTCATCAAGCTGTATTATATCTTCAATACTGTCTAAACGTGTTTGTTGCACCGAGTCTAAACAGCGATAATTAACGTTAGCAATATCAGTAAAACGAATGTGACCTTTTAAAAATGAATCGACAGCAATTTCATTGGCCGCATTCAACACTGTGGTCGCTTCCTGACCTTGCTCACAGGCTTGCATTGCTAAGCGTAAACATGGAAAACGGTCAAAGTCAGGTTCACAAAAGCTTAACTGTCCGACTTTGAAAAAATCTAAAGGTTCAACGCCAGCACCAATTCTTTGCGGATAGCTCATACAATGAGCAATCGGTGTACGCATATCGGGGTTGCCCATTTGTGCAATAACAGAACCATCGCGGTATTGCACCATTGAATGAATCACGCTTTGAGGATGTATCACTACTTTGAGCTGTTCAGCTTGCGTATTAAACAACCAGCGAGCTTCGATAAACTCTAAGCCTTTATTCATCATGGTGGCTGAATCGACAGAGATTTTAGGCCCCATGGACCAATTAGGGTGATTGCAAGCTTGAACAGGTGTCATCGCACTCAGAGTGGCTAAATCAGTGTTTAAAAACGGTCCACCTGAACCGGTTAATAAAATATGTGATATGCCATTAGCACTTAAGTCACAATAACCGAGTTGCGCTTGGACATTGGTTGGTAAACATTGAAATATGGCATTGTGCTCGCTGTCGACAGGTAGCACTGTCGCACCAGATGCTCTAGCCGTGTGCATAAATAACTCACCCGACATAACCAATGCTTCTTTGTTGGCTAGCAACACGCGTTTACCCGCTTTAACAGCGTCAAATGTCGGTACTAAACCTGCTGCGCCAACAATAGCCGCCATAACGGTATCAGTGCGACTGTCGGTCACTAACGCATTTAACGCCTCAGCACCTGTCGTCACTTGAGTAACACAATCATTAGGCAATAACGATTTAAGCTCCATGGCGGCGCTCTCATCCACCATATGAGCATACTCAGGCTGATGAGTGATACACAAGGCCAGCATTTTTTGAACACTGGCATTGGCCACTAATCCATAGACATGAAAATCGGCAGGGTTATTTACCATCACACTTAAAGTGCTAGCGCCAATTGAGCCTGTAGCCCCTAAAATCACCATATTTTGCATTGGCATCACATCCACATGGCTATGTAGATAAAGGTAAACACTGGCAATGCAGCCGTTAGACTGTCGATACGGTCTAAAATACCACCATGACCAGGTAAAATGGTGCCAGAGTCTTTAATATTTGCAGCACGTTTGAACATACTTTCAGACAAGTCACCAAAAGCAGAAGCCAGGGCAGTGACTAGTGTCACCACAATGAGTAAGCCTAACTCTTGTTCTGGCGCAACATACATAATGCCCGCAACCACGACCATAGTAGTAATTAAACCGCCAGCTAAACCTTCAAGCGTTTTAGCAGGACTCACACTCGGCATCAATTTATGCTTACCTAACTTACGTCCAGCAAAATAAGCACCGGTGTCAGTCGCCCAAACCACTAACATAACGATAAACACTAATGCACCACCATAATAGGGATGAACGTTACTGCTTAACGATTTGAGAGCGATTAAAGAAGCAAAACACGGGATGAGTGTTAACTGACCAAACATGGATTTCAGCATAGGGCTGTCTTTCCATATTTTGGCACTTTTAGGAAAACTGAACACCAATGCACTACTGACTATCCACCAAAATACACCAATAGTGATGATGGCCAAATAAATAGGGTGTAATTGGCCTTTAAACCACAACACATCTAAGGGTACTGATAAGTTAAGCGCTATCATTAACAGACCTAGGGTAGCAGTAAAAGACCACTGGGTGACATTACAGCTTGGGTCAATGAAACTGCCCCACTCTTTTGCTGCAATTAAAAACACTGGCACTAACACCCAAGCAAACAAGTTTGCTGGAAGTAAAAATATTGCCCCGAGTACAATTGGGATTAACCACAATGCTGTTATTATTCGTTGTTTTAGCAAAAACTAATCCTCTTAATATTTATATTGCGCGTATCTCTTCAATTTGACTACCCGTCAAACCAAAACGGCGCTGCCGACTGGCAAAAATGGCAATAGCATCACGGAATGCTAGCTCATCAAAGTCAGGCCATAGGGTGTCAGTAAACACCAACTCGGCATAAGCGGCCTGCCATAAAACAAAATTACTAATGCGGTAGTCACCGCCAGTACGGATCATTAAATCAACTTCGCTCTGGTTTTGCATGCACAAATGTTCATTTAATGCTTCTTCGGTCATCTGACTGCTGGTGATTTCGCCACTTTCTACTTTTTCGGCTAATTTTTGTGCAGCCTGTAAGATATCCCAACGTCCGCCATAGTTCGCCGCCACATTTAATATCAAACCAGTATTGCTTGCTGTTTTCTCTTGAGCACCGGCAATTTGTTTCTGTAAACGATTAGAAAACCTGCTGGTATCACCAATAATATTGAGCTTAACTTGGTTTTTATCGAGCAGTTTCAATTCACGTTGTAACACCGTAAAAAACAATTCCATCAACAAACTGACTTCTTTATCTGGTCGGCGCCAATTTTCGCTCGAAAATGCAAATAGGGTTAATGATTCAATACCAAGTTGACTTGCAGTACTTACCGCACGGCGCACAGCTTTAACACCGGCTTTATGACCGAAAACCCGGGCTTTACCCTGCAGTTGTGCCCAACGGCCATTACCATCCATAATAATCGCAACATGTTTGGGCAGAGATTGTTTTACTACATCAGATAATTGTCCCGGCAACAATTGCGAAGTCATTTGCTCCGAATCGGCTTTAGGGTCTGATTCAAACTCAACTGTAGACGACATCTACGACAATCCTTTATAAAAACAAACGCCGTGTAGTATACCCTTACACGGCGTGTTAACTCTAGCGTCTAAATTGACAGATTATACTTCCATCAACTCTTTTTCTTTCGCTGCTAGTATTTGATCAATGTTTTTGATTGATGAATCAGTGTGCTTCTGCACTTCATCTTCACTACGGCGAACATCATCTTCAGTACATGCTTTTGCTTTTTCAAGCTTCTTGACTTCACTGATTGCGTCGCGACGAACGTTACGAATGGCAATACGACCATTTTCCGCTTCGTTACGTACCACTTTGATAAAGTCTTTACGACGTTCTTCAGTTAACGAAGGCAACGGAATACGCAAAGTTGCACCTGCAGACATAGGGTTTAAGCCTAAATCTGAACTCATAATCGCCTTTTCTACCGCTTGAACTATCGATCTATCAAATACGTTCACTGTTAGTGTACGAGAGTCTTCAACTCCGACATTAGCCACTTGATTAAGCGGTGACATAGAACCGTAGCAAGACACTTGAATAGAATCTAATAAACTTGGGTGTGCACGACCAGTACGAACTTTCGCCATTTGGTTTTTAGTTGCATCTACGCATTTACCCATGCGCTCTTGCGCATCTAACATAATAGTATCAATCACAATAATTTCCTTTTTGTCACAAATTCATGTGTGTTTGAGCATTAGCCTAAGAATGACACATGCAATAAAACCGCTCAAACAGTTAAATTATATAATATAAATATTTTCTGTGTCTGTGATTAAGCAGGTTGTTTACTGCTAATAATCGTACCTTCTTTCTCACCCATAATAACGCGGCGAAGTGCACCTGGCTTGTTCATATTGAATACAAGAATCGGCATATTATGATCACGTGCCATAGTAAATGCAGCGAGATCCATTACTTTTAATTCTGATTCAAGGACTTCGGCAAAACTAAGCGTGTCATATTTAACCGCTTCAGGGTTTTTCATTGGGTCTGCTGAGTATACACCATCTACTTTAGTGCCTTTTAGTACTACTTCAGCTTCAATCTCAATACCACGTAAACATGCTGCTGAGTCTGTTGTACAAAAAGGATTGCCCGTACCCGCAGCAAAAATAACCACACGACCAGACTTTAATAGGCTAATTGCTTCTGTCCAAGTGTAATCATCGCACACACCTTTAAGTGGGATAGCAGACATAAGGCGGGCATTAACATATGCACGGTGCAAGGCATCACGCATGGCTAAGCCATTCATTACGGTTGCTAACATACCCATGTGATCGCCCACCACGCGGTTCATACCAGCTTTTGCTAAGCCTTCACCACGAAATAGATTACCACCACCAATAACCACGCCAACTTGAATACCAAGTTCAACAAGCTCTTTCACTTCTTGTGCCATACGATCAAGTACTTTAGGGTCAATGCCGAAGCCTTCTTCACCCATTAATGCTTCACCGCTTAATTTAAGCAGAATACGTCTAAACGCTGGTTTTGGATTGGTGCTCATAATTTTCATCCTGATCATAACAAAACCGCAGCGGTTGCTGCGGTCTTAGGGTATTTAGATTAAAGCGATTACGCTTTTTTAGTAGCAGCGATTTGCGCAGCTACTTCAGCAGCGAAATCTTCTGCTTTCTTCTCGATACCTTCACCCACTTCTAAACGAATAAAGCTGGTTACTGTAGCGCCTTTCGATTTAAGCACTTCGCCAACAGTTTTCTTTGGTTCCATGATGAAAGCTTGACCAGTAAGAGAGATCTCACCAGTGAACTTCTTCATACGACCAACAACCATCTTCTCAGCGATTTCAGCAGGCTTGCCTTCATTCATCGCGATTTCGATTTGAAGCGTTTGCTCTCTTTCTACAAGTTCAGCAGGCACATCTTCAGGGTTTACGAAATCTGGCTTAGAAGCAGCTACGTGCATTGCGATATGCTTTAGTGTTTCTTCATCAGCTTCACCCGCAACCACAACACCAATACGATCACCGTGACGGTAAGACGCAAGGTTTGCACCATCGATATACTCAACGCGACGAACGTTGATGTTTTCACCGATTTTAGTTACAAGCGCAACACGAGTTTCTTCAAACTGTGCTTTCAAGTCTTCGATAGACACTTTAGATGCAGCAGCAACATCAAGCACTGCGTTAGCAAATGCTAGGAAGTTTGAGTCTTTTGCAACGAAATCAGTTTGACAGTTAACTTCTAAAAGTGCAGCGAAACCTTCGCCATTCTTGATTAGAATTGTACCGTCAGCAGCGATGTTACCTGCTTTTTTAGCAGCCTTCGCGGCGCCGCTTTTACGCATGTTATCAATCGCTAGTTCGATGTCACCGTCAGTTTCAGTCAGTGCATTCTTACAGTCCATCATGCCAGCGCCAGTGCGGTCACGAAGTTCTTTAACTTGGGCAGCAGTAATTGCCATTGTTAAATCCTCTAATTTAATTCGTCTAATATTGCATTTATAAAACAGGGGCCAAAAGGCCCCTGTTCACCAATTATCTTATTGGCAAATAAGGGGGATGATAATCATCACGCCTTATTAAACAGCTTCTACGAAACCGTCTTGCTCAGCTTGAACAGCTAAATCTTGACCACGGCCAGCGTTAGCAGCTGCAGCAACAGAAGAAGTGTACAAACGGATAGCACGCATCGCGTCGTCGTTACCAGGAACGATGTAGTTAACACCGTCTGGTGCAGAGTTGGTATCAACAACTGCAACAACTGGAATACCTAGGTTGTTTGCTTCTTTAATAGCGATATGCTCATGGTCAGCACCGATAACGAATAATACGTCAGGTAAACCGCCCATGTTCTTGATTCCGCCTAAAGACTTTTCTAACTTGTCTAATTCGCGTGAACGCATTAACGCTTCTTTCTTAGTTAACTTGTCGAAAGTACCGTCTACAGACTGGCTTTCTAGCTCTTTAAGACGCTTGATTGACTGACGAACAGTTTTCCAGTTAGTTAACATGCCGCCTAACCAACGATGATCAACATAATACTGATCACAAGAAAGTGCAGATGCTTTGATAGCTTCGCCAGCAGCGCGCTTAGTACCTACGAATAATACTTTACCTTTCTTAGAAGCGATGTTGCTAATGAAAGCTAAAGCTTCGTTGAACATTGGTACTGTATGCTCAAGGTTGATGATGTGTACACCATTACGAGCGCCGAAGATGAAAGGCTTCATCTTAGGGTTCCAGTAACGAGTTTGGTGACCGAAGTGAACACCAGCTTGTAGCATGTCGCGCATTGAAACAGTAGTCATTGTATTTACCTTAATGTAAGGGGTTAGACCTCCACGCATCCCATGTTTCGACTTTCTAACTTCCGTTAAGAATGAGAAAGCACCCCGAAAAATGTGTCGATACGTGTGTGATTTAGTATTTAAGTTAATTGCCATGTATAATGACCACCATATTTTACGATTTGCCGAACACAATGTATACCTTGCTAAAAAAAGCAGCGATTGACATTGTATTAACTCGAACCGTACAACAACGATCTTACACATAACGGCGCGCTTTATACCATAAACGGCATGTAAATACAAATTTTTGCCGTAAAATCCTTGGATAAAACAAGCCTATTTTGACCGTCAAAAAGATAGAGAGTTTTTCATGAGTATTGTGATCAAAAATGCAGACGAGATAGAAAAAATGCGTGCAGCGGGTAAATTAGCGGCGCAAGTATTAGAAATGGTAGCTCCACACATTAAGGCTGGAGTGACCACAAATGAATTAGATGAAATCTGTGCTAAATACACCGAAGAGCAAGGTGCTATTTCAGCCCCGTTAAATTATCACGGATTTCCGAAGTCTATTTGTACGTCGGTAAATGAAGTCGTGTGCCACGGTATTCCTTCAGAGTACGTGTTAAAAGAAGGCGATATGATTAACCTTGATATTACGGTCATCAAAGACGGTTATCATGGTGATACCTCGAAAATGTTTTTAATTGGCGAAGTATCAGCAAAAGACAAACGTTTAAGCCGCATTGCCCAAGAAAGCTTGTATTTAGCCATTCGTAAAGTGCGTCCTGGTTTAAAATTAGGCGAAATTGGCACAACCATCGAAAAATTCATCAAAACAAGTAAAACAGGGCTTGATAAGTACTCCATCGTACAAGATTATTGTGGTCATGGTATTGGCACTGGCTTCCACGAAGAACCACAAGTTGTTCATTATAAAAATAATGATAAAACCGTGTTAAGACCCGGTATGTGCTTTACGATTGAACCAATGATCAATGCAGGTCGTCATACTACTGTGTTGGATAAAAGTGATAATTGGACAGTGACAACTTCTGATAGTAAAAACTCAGCACAATGGGAACATACACTTTTAGTGACCCAAACCGGTGTAGAAGTGTTAACTTTGCGTGAAGAAGAAGACTTTCCCCGTATCATTAACCACTAAAGACTCAAATTAGTAAGGACATCAATGAATACTGCGCTGGCCACCAAAAACGCATTAATTGACTTAAACCAGCGCTTAGTTGAGCAGTACACTGCAAAACACCCTATTGCTGATATTGTTAAACACCGTAGTCAATTTGTTGATGCTTTACTAACACAAACTTGGCGGGATTTTGGCTTACATAATAGCCAGCTTGCCCTAGTTGCCGTTGGCGGCTACGGTCGTGGTGAACTGCATCCCTATTCAGACATTGACTTACTTTTTTTGGTTAACGATGAACAATTATCGCCCGAAACTGAAATTCAGTTAGGGCAACTCATTACCTACCTTTGGGATACTGGGCTTGAAATAGGCCACAGTGTACGCACAGTTGCGCAAACCATTGAACAAGGTAAATCAGACATCACCATTGCCACAAATCTGATTGAAGCCAGATTGCTCACTGGTAATGAATATCTATTTGACGTGTTATACGATGCTATTCGTCAACAAGACTTTTGGCCCTCTTATGACTTTTATAATGCCAAGAAAGATGAACAAACGACTCGTCATAGTAAAGCCAGTGCTTTTGATTTAGAACCTAACATCAAAACCTGTCCCGGCGGATTGCGTGATATTCAAACCATCGCTTGGGTTGCAATGCGCCACTTTGATGCTGCTAAATTAGAAGATTTAGTCGAGCACGATTTTCTAGCGCCAGCCGAATTAGCAGAATTAATTGAATGCCAAAATTTTCTGTGGGAAATCCGTTTTGCACTTCACACCACCGCTAATCGCAACGAAAACCGCTTGTTGTTTGATTTACAGAGACAAGTTGCCAGTTTATTAGGTTACGAGGATGCTACCCAATTAGCCGTCGAACAAATGATGAAGCGCTATTATCGCACGGTACGCCGAGTGATGGAGCTTAATCAAATGCTGTTGCAATTGTTTAAGCGCGCGACATTAGGTCACACTCAAGCACTAGAAATTCAGCCGATAAGCGATGTTTATCAACGGCGTGGACGTTACATTGAAGTATTAGATGACGATTTATTTAGCCGCCAAAACGAAGAAATATTACGCTTATTTTTACTGGTGGCTAAAAACTCAAACATTCAAGAAATTTACGCGCCAACGTTACGATTACTGCGCAATGCTCGTAGAGCATTAACATCACCCTTACAAGAAAACCCCGCATGTCGTAAAGTGTTTATGGAGATCTTAAAACATCCACGAGGTATTACCGCATTTTCATTAATGCACCAGCACGGTATTTTGTCGTCTTACTTACCGGCTTGGCGCAAGATTGAAGGCCAAATGCAGTTTGATTTATTTCATGCTTATACCGTTGACGAACACACCCATAGATTACTGCTCAATATTGATCGTTTTTCACAAGCTGAACAAAAAGATGAATTTCCACTGGGTGCCATCTTAATTAATCAGTTACCGAAAAAAGGGTTGTTAGTTCTCGGGGCCATTTTTCATGATATCGCTAAAGGCCGTGGCGGCGATCACAGCAAATTAGGTTCAAAAGACGCTATCGACTTTTGTAAATTGCATGGCATGAATGATCATGACGGTCGCTTAGTGGCTTGGTTAGTTGAAAATCACTTAGTGATGTCAATCACCGCTCAGCGCAGAGATATTTCAGACCCGGAAGTGATTGCACTATTTGCTGAAAAAGTACGCGATGCTGCACACTTAAGTTATTTGTATTGCCTCACTGTCGCAGATATTTGTGCCACCAATGAAAAAACATGGAATAACTGGAAAGGCTCGTTATTACGTGATTTGTATTTTTCAACTCAACGAGTATTAGCTCGGGGTAAAGAAAAACCTATTGATGCTAAAGCGCGGGTTAAAGAGGTCCAAGCCAAAGCTAAAAAAGAACTTATTCGTCGTGGCCTGAAAGAAAAAGACATGGATGAACTCTGGTCTCGGTTCAAATCTGACTATTTTTTACGTCATCAGCCAACCCAAGTGGCCTGGCATGCTGAGGCCATTCTAAAACATCATCACGACGAACCATTAGTATTAATGTCTAAGCATACAACACGTGGTGGTACGGAGCTGTTTGTCTATAGCAAAGATAAACCAAAACTGTTCGCCACCGTTATGACCGTTTTAGATAACAAAAATATCAATGTGCATGACGCTAACATCATGACATCAAAAGATAACTATGCACTCGACACCTTTGTGATTTTAGAACAAGATGGCGAGCCTATTATCCAATTATCACGCATTCAAAGTATCCGCAAAGCACTTGAAAAAGCCTTGGCAAGTGAAAATCCAAAACTGCCGAAGTTTAGAAAACTAGCCCGGATCATGAAACCTTTTAATGTTGCGACTCATGTGAGTTTCTTACCCAGTGCTCGCCATGGTACAAGTATGATGGAATTAATCACTCTCGACACCCCAGGCTTATTAGCCAAAGTCGGTGATACCTTCTACCGTTGTAATGTGACATTATTAGCAGCTAAAATTACCACTATTGGTGAACGTGCAGAAGACTTTTTCATATTAAAAAACCAAAGTGGAACGGCCCTAGATGAGCCACAACAGCAACAATTAGCTGATGCGCTAACACTGGCGCTAAAATCATCTAACTAATTTAAACCATAAATTTGTGCAACTAATCATTTAATACCGGGAGAAAACAATGGAGGCTTTACGCCAACGCATTGAAGCTGCATTCGAAACACGTCAAGACATCTCACCTGCAACCGTAGAACCGAGTGTTCGCGCTGATGTTGAAACCGTGATCAATATGCTCGATAAAGGCCAAGTGCGCGTTGCTGAAAAAATTGACGGTGAATGGCATGTTCACCAATGGCTTAAAAAGGCGGTACTACTGTCTTTTCGCATTTTTGATAACGGCGTGATTGAAGGTGGCGACACCAAGTATTTCGACAAAGTCCCACAAAAATTTGCCGATTATGACGAAGCTCGTTTTAAAGCAGAAGGTATTCGTGTTGTGCCACCCGCAACGGTTCGCAAAGGCTCATTTATCGGTAAAAATACCGTATTGATGCCATCTTACGTTAACCTTGGTGCCTATGTTGATGAAGGTACTATGGTTGATACATGGGCTACTGTTGGTTCGTGTGCGCAGATTGGTAAAAACGTACACTTATCTGGCGGTGTTGGTATTGGCGGTGTTTTAGAGCCATTACAAGCAGGTCCAACCATTATTGAAGACAACTGTTTTATTGGTGCTCGCAGCGAAATCGTTGAAGGTGTTGTGGTTGAAGAAGGCAGCGTCATTTCAATGGGCGTTTACATTGGCCAAAGCACGCGAATTTTTGATCGTGAAACTGGTGAAGTACATTACGGTCGTGTTCCTGCTGGATCGGTTGTCGTATCAGGTAACCTACCATCGGCTTGTGGCACATACAGCTTGTATGCAGCGATTATTGTCAAAAAAGTTGATGCTAAAACCCGCGGTAAAGTGGGTATCAATGAACTATTACGTATCGTTGATTAATTTTATTATCCAACGATAATCTACAAAAGGCTCCTAGGAGCCTTTTTTGTTACTGTTAAATCATCCATTAAATAAAAAATATAAGTTCCAAAAAATAACATTAACTCATCAAATCAATAGTATAACTAATTAGATCTGGCTTGTGCATTCACCAATAATGCATTGGCTAATATTCGCCAGGTTAACATTCCAATCACCAACTGCTTGTCATTTTGAACAATCAAATAATTAACATTACTTTTTTCCATCGTCCGTTGAGCATCGTTCAAAATGGTACGATCGTTAATCATATTTATTTTATGTTCCATCACTTGATGTACACGTTTATTCAGTAAGCTTCTATCCGCTGCACGTTCTGCTGCTGTATTTAAAAATGGGCTGTGCCAAAATGCTAAAACGTTATTATCAACCACGCCGATTGGGCTACGATTTTTTTCTGACAGTACCACGGCCACATCCATTTTAGCTTTTTTCATCATAGACTCAGCATGTTCAAGAGTATGATACTCCTCTAAAAAAACAACTGGGGCTAATGACAAAGTGCTAACATATTCTTCTTGTTTAAAGTCTTCGACAGCCAAAATATCAATACAGGTATCAACAACGACCTCATCGAATATTATGCCTCTGCCTTTTAATAACTCTTGGGTTAACACCTCCATTCCGAGCGATGGCCGATAAGGTCGATGGCTAAGAATCGAATCAGCAACGTCGGCTACAGCAATGATCTTGGCTTCAAGTATAATGTCATCCGCTTTCAACCCTTTTGGATAACCTGAACCATCTAAGCGTTCATGATGTTGAAGGATCATTTGCTTAATAGGCCAAGGAAACTCCACTTCATCAACAATTAAAGCGCCTTGCTCAGGGTGTTGTTTAACCAAGCCAAACTCAGCATCACTTAACCGTGAGGGTTTAGATAGAATCTGGCTTGGAATGGCCAACTTACCGATATCGTGGATCAATGATCCCAGTTTTAATCCTTCCAATACTTCAGGTGTTAAGCCCATTTTCTCGCCAATAAGATAGCTTAACTGCGCAACCGACTTTTGATGCCCCGCGGTATAAGCATCTTTTAATTCTAGCGCTTCTGAAATGGCACCAATCAACTGCACCAAAATGAGGGTCATCTTTTCTTTTTGCATTTTAATAATGCTAGATTGTCTCGATACCGCTTTCATGGTTCGAGGTAATTCGACGCTGTGCCACAAAATAGTCGCAAAAATACTTAACGATTTGGCATCTACTTGGGTATAAGGTTTATCTCGATTGCCAACGCCGATAATGCCAACGAGTTTTTTGCGATAATGAATCGGCACACAAAGATGATTACTAAAGGCAAAAAAACCTTGTTGTTGCGAACAATTCTCAGAAATACTGGCTAATTCATTATGCACCATCGATTTACGGGTTTGGATGGTTTCAGCCCAAATACCAGAATCTGCTTTATAGGTTTGTCGTTTGGTAATCGTAAAGTATTCACTGACGTTTTCACTCCATGTGGTTCGCACTATTTGATTGTTTTTCTCATCAAACATATGCAGATAACCCACATTAGATTGAGTCAGTGAAAGTGCCTGTTTTAATGACGTAGCAAACACCATATCACCGCTGGCATTAATCACTTCTTCGATTTGATTTAGCCAATCATCACTAGACTGGATCGCTTGATGATAATCAGGATGTAAATCAGATAACCAAGCTTTATCGAGTTCGATTTCTATGAAGGTAATACACCAATGCTCACTGCTTTCTTCTATCGGGGTGACAGTCGCTTGTAATGCATGCCCTTTATCATCAACAAAATTGATCAGTTGTGAAGAAAGATGATTGGTAATATCTATTTGCTCATGAGTAAGCATTGAAAAAGCATTCGATAATGGTTGTTTTAGAATAGCCGAGATGGGTTTATTGACTAATTTGTATAGCGGTTCACTTAGCTTAATTAATTCAAGCCTATCATTAAGAATGCCCCAACATAGCCCAACTGTTTTAGGTAATTCTGAAGGTTTTAAGAAAAAATTAGCTTTTTGTAACATCCAGTTTCCCGTTTCTTACTTATACAGACTAAAAATATCAATTCCAATGGAATACAGCATAGCAAATTTCTAATAGATAAGTTGATACAGTAACTTACAGGAACCACTCATCTTTATTTATCTTTAAAGATAACACCATTTGATTTAACGTCAAATGATGTATATCTACAAACTTTAAAACACGACCGTTTTATTACCGTACACCACAACTTGTTCATTTAATACCAATTGCAGTGCTTTACTTAATACGCTTTTTTCAACGTCACGGCCATTATGGGCTAATTCTTCTGCGCTATAACTGTGATCAACTGAAATGACATCTTGTTTAATAATCGGCCCTTCGTCCAAGTGATTGTTCACAAAGTGTGCTGTTGCACCAATAATTTTAACACCACGATCCCACGCTTGTTTATAAGGTGATGCGCCAATGAATGCAGGTAAAAAAGAATGATGAATATTAATAATTTTATCTGCAAATGCTGTTACAAACTCGGGTGTTAATACTCGCATATATTTAGCGAGTACAACAAAGTCAGGATCATAGGGTTTTATCACTTTAAGCATGGCTTGTTCATGCTCCTGACGGTTTAAACCTTCATGACTAACATAATGAAATGGAATATCAAACTTTTCAGTTAATGGCTGCAACACATCATAATTGCCTACCACAGCGGCAATCTCAACATCTAAACCGCCATAATAAGACTTCATCAAAATATCGCCTAAACAATGGGCTTCTTTTGTCACCATGATCACGATACGTTTTTTACCCATATCCACTAATTTCATATGATTTTTAGCTGGCAATACTTCACGTAATTCATTCAGTAGGCGTTCATCATCAAACACCCCTTCAAGCTCCGCACGCATAAAAAAGCGGCCTTGAGTGTGGTCAACAAATTCGGTGTTTTTAATAATGTTTAATTGATGAGCAAAACATACGTTGGTGATTTTAGCTATCAACCCCTGAGCATCAGCACAATCGGTTATTAGCACTTTACGTTGTAAATTAGCTGGGGTAAAAATAGTTTTATCTTGATGACTCACGCGTACAACTCCTCTTAAAATACTGTTTTACAGTGTGCCATTTAAAAAGATTTTTGGGTGATGTTTTTAATGATAAATTCTCATAAAAGAGAAATATTCTTGCTTTAGATACAAAACTCTCAAATATGTATGACAAGTTAAGCAACAACTATTATGGCTTAATGAAACAACCGTCCGTACTAACGCCGAGAATCTAAATATTTTTGCAGCAATTTACGTAATGTTTCAGCCTTAGTGCCATAAACAACTTGTACACCTTTGCCCATAACAACCACGCCTTTAGCTCCTAAACGCATTAGTCTAGCTTTATCGATTAAATTGGCTTGATTAACACTTATACGTAAGCGGGTTAAACAGGCATTAATCTCAACAATATTCTCGCGTCCGCCCAATGCAGAAATCATAGCCCGCAAGCTCTCTTTAGGCTCTGCAGGTAAATCACTTTGCTCGATTCGGCCAGGTGTTTTTAAATTGAACGCTAAAATACTGGCCCTAAAAATGGCATAATAGATTACTGTGGTAAGCGGGCCCAATATCCAAATCCAATGAGTATTAGCAGAGCGAGAAAACAATAAGGTGAAATCTACCAGCCCATGAGAGAACACGATGCTGTGATGAACTTCTAGTAAAATACACACGCTGTAAGCTATGCCCGTGAGTAATGCATGCACAATAAACAAAATTGGCGCGACAAACATAAAGGCAAATTCTATCGGCTCTGTCACCCCGGTTAACCAACTAGCTGTCGCCGCTGATAACATAATCCCCGCAACTCTGTTACGCTCGGATTTATCAGCACAACGCCAAATCGCTAATGCTGCCGCGGGTAAGCCCCACATTTTAATCAAATAGCCACCAGCAAGATTTCCCGCCAATGGATCGCCGGCCAAATAACGCGCCACCTCACCCCTAACGACTGTACCTTGATTAATGTACTGCCCTACTTCAAGATAAAATGGCGCATTCCAAATATGATGCAACCCTAGTGGAATTAATAAGCGTTCAACCGTTCCGTAAACCCCAAAAGCAATAGCGGGGTCTTGATATACAGCCCAATCAGAAAGGAGTTCAATAATATGCGACAAGGGTGGCCAAACATGCACAAGTAAATAAGCCAGTGCCATAGACAGGGGTATAGTAATTATTGGTGCACTGCGACGACCTTCGAAAAATGAAAAAATAGCAGGCAATTTAACATGTTGACTAAGATTGACAGCTAAACATGTCATCGCACCGACTAACATTCCGCCAGCGATACCAGTGTCAATCGTTTGCATGCCCCATAGCGGTCGCGATACCAGACCATAAATATTTGTTAGGGCACCCATCGTGGACAAAAACACCCCGAAACCAAATACAGCTGAAAATGCTGCAATGCCTTGGTCTCGACAAAAACCAATCGCTACAGCAACACTAAACAGCAAAGGCATCATGGTAAAAACCAGATTGCCTACAGCAGAAAATACTGTATTCAATTCTGCAGGGATAAATGGCAACGGGTTAACCGTCAACCCTAACATCACCCCCGCAGCGGGTAAAATAGCAATAGGTATGAGCAGTGCTTGACTCAGGCGCTGTGCGAATTTAAACCATTGTTGCGTAAAAAAACTTACGCTACGTTTACCGATATGACGGCGTTGTGCCAAGTGGCTATCCATGTTTTAGCTTCTATTTCGGGTTCCATTGTTTCACAGGCATCAATTTCTAATCGTTCAGTCAGCGGCTTGGCACCCAACTCGGTTAACAACTCATCAAATTGTTTTATCGCCCCACAAAAAGTGTCATAGCTCGAATCGCCTAACCCAATTAGGCTGTATTGCAATAATGGTAAATACGGTGCACTGGATTTAAGTTCATTAAACCAAGGAGACATATCCTCGGGTATATCACCTTGCCCTGTGGTTGATGACACTACTATGAGTAGTTCATCTTGAGGTGGTATAAAACCAGATAATTCATTGGGTTGCCAAAGCTTAGTTGTAAACCCTAATGTTGCAATCGCTTTAGTCACTGTTTCGGCTGTAAATTGTGCGCTACCATAAACGGTACCAAAAACAACATTGACCTTTTTCATGGTATACTTTCCCCTTAAATGTAATACGATATAAAAGACCTTGAGTCTTAGTGACTTACCTTACTGTATTGTTTGAGTCTCTCGCAAGTGTCTTTATAAAGTAATTTAAATCGATATGGTCAACATCAGTTGCCCCAAATGAAATAGCGCAATAACGGAATCAAGACGATGCGACAAGTGAGCAGAAAGCGAAGACTAAAACTACAACATAAATTCGCCCACATTCGTCGTAACTATTATTTCCACATCGAACAAAAGCAGCACGAACCTATACCGCATATCCCCGAATTTGAAAAGCTTAAAGCCTTGCTTGCAGACCGAATGAATTAACTTAACAATATACTTGGCATTGAGGATAATTGATCATCATCCCAGCCAAATGCGTTAAAAACATTCAACCATTCAGCTTCTAACTCTGTTTCAATATGCATTGCTTGCTGGGTTACCGGATGCACAAACTGCAGGCTTTTTGCAATCAACCACAAACGGTTAATACCGAAATGTTCGCGAAAGAACTTATTTTGTTTACCATCGCCATGGGTTGTATCACCAACAATTGGATGACGTAAATGTGCCATATGACGACGTAATTGATGCTTGCGGCCTGTATGAGGGCTTAATCTTACCAAACCGTATCGGCTGGAAGGATAACGACCAGAACTAAACGGTATTTCGGTATTCAATAATGGTTGATAATCCGTCACGGCTTCTTGTGCGGCTTTGTTGGGATCAACATGCTTATCGCCTAAATCATCAAATTCCTGTTTTAGGGCATAATCTAGCGTGCCAGACTCATGCATATTGCCACGGACTATGGCTAAGTAGTGTTTTTTGATACTGTGATCAGCAAATTGCTCACATAATGCCCGAGCCACCTCACTAGACTTGGCAAACAGCAATACTCCGGATGTTGGTCTATCTAGGCGGTGCACCGGAAAAACATGGCAGCCCACTAAATCACGAGTCATCTGCATCGCAAAAAAACGCTCTCTACGGGCTAAATAACTACGATGAACCAACAAACCAGCAGGCTTATGGATAGCAACTAGGTGCTCGTCTTCAAATAGAATGTCGATATGGGGAGGTTGTAAATCACTGTCTAATTCAGTATCTGCAGTAGAGGTCTCATCCATGTATTCTGAGCCTATTGGTTCACATAAGTCATCGTTATCTAATGAGTATTCAGCATCGTTATCTTTTAAGATCATTTGTTATCACTTTACTTATTTTGTATTGGCCAACTCAGTATTGGCTTAATTTTTTTGTTGGAATGTGGTGGTGTTTGTCATTCGCTTAACGCTGACTGAGCAAAGTATCAAATTGTTGTAATTGAGCAATCAGAACATCACCATAGTGCATACCTTGCCACACATGCTCGGCCATAGGCGCTAATGCCATATTGGTCGGTAAAGGTTGTCGTTGCGCAATAAGCTCGGTCATCTTTGGAATAAAAATAAACTGCAACCATTGCTCGAATGCCATTACATCACAGCAAAAAGGTGCAGTACTCGCCATAACAGATGCAGGAGGTGAGATATCAGACCATAGCTGAAATTCCTTAAGCAATTGTTCTAATTTAACTAAATAATTTTGACTGGCTAAATAAAGCATAAAAATGAACGACAACATAAAGGCTAAGTCGGAGTATGATATCATTTAGCCCATTGAATACCCATCCAACTTCTTTGATTTAGTGACGACCCCATGACCGAGATAACCACCTTAAGCCAGTTTCTGACGACCGCAAATACACAATTCCAAATATACGATTTAGGTCGCCGAGTGCAACATATCGATATGTTAGCTTTTCAGCAAATTGATTCTTTACTGGCACCGTATCCTTATCCTATTCAAGGCCATGCACAGTTTGCTATCGTATTTTGGCAACAAGAACAATTACCTTATATTTGGTTTGTAAAGTTACCTCTAGATGAGCAAGGTTTATTATCACCTGCGCCTCGAACTCAGTTTATTAAAATGATTTTAGAAGCCCTAGGTCGTAATCCAACCCAAGCATTAACCGATGTACAGCAAGAACAATTAGCCAATCATCCTTTCAGCTTTAAGCCTAATCAGCACAAACTGGCGTTATTTAATGCATTGGTCAGACTTCAGCTTGGTCAACCCGCATCGAGCCAATATGAATTTGCTACGCAGTATTTGTCTGGCCAAGCAGCGCAAAACACATGGCCACTACTGGGTTTACAAGGTTTAGCCGATATTTGCGTTCGCGCACATCAATTCAACCATCTTGATGACATTATAAATGCACTTGATAATGCACCTATTGAAGTGCAAGCCGCCCTTTGCCAATGCTTAGAACACATTAATATTGATAAACGCCTTGCCGAGTACTTATTTAATCAATTAGAACAAGCTGAAGACCATATAAAAGTAATGTATTTAGCGGCATTAGCATCTGATGTTCAATACAGTACGACAGCCATTAACCAGCTCAATGAACAACAACATTTAGACGACAACACGCTAATAACAATTGCTGCACGTAACTGGTTAGCGTTAAAAGATGATGCCACTCGTAAACACTATTTAGAAGCGCTAGCAAAACAGCCTCAGCACTTCTTTAATCAAGTATTTGCTGATATCGTGGCAATACCCAGCTTACGTTCTGGATTATTAGCCGACTTAAGACATCCAGACAGAAGCGTTCAATTAGCAACCGCAATTGGCGGATTATTTAGAGCTACCAGCCTATGATGACTGATTTTTTATTAATTGTTGCTTTAGTTGTCGTTGCTGCTTTTTTTTGGCAACTTCGACAAATGGCAGAATTAAGCCGAACGATTACAGAGCAAGCCTGTAAAAAGCAAAACGTACAACTACTGGCTATTGCAATGGAATCAGCCCGTCCAAGTATTGGTGGCAGTACTGGCATTTGTTGGAAAGCAACATTCATGTTCGAGTTTAGCACCGATGGTATTAACCAATATCGCGGCCATATTTTAATGCATGGTAATCGAGCCAAAAAAATTGAATGGCCAATTTTCCCTGAACCAGAATGGATGGATGCACCAATGGCGAGCGGTAAATTTGGCAGTTGTGGCAGCAGTAAAAGCTGTGATTCTGGTAAATGCCACTAATATCATTATTTATTAGTCGATGTTGAATCAAAAAAAACGCTATTTTTCAAAAAAATAGCGTTTTTTATTGCCATAAAATGCAATTAAGTTTGTGGATTGTTGAGGATTTTATAATCGCTGTAGGTAACAGTTTGAACACTGTCGAGTGACTTAAAAATTGCCGCTGTACCCATTATAGTGGTTGATGTATGAGCTGGCATCACTAATCCCTCAAACACATCAAAACTTAACTCTAATTCAAATTTAGTTAACGTAACTGAAAACGCAGGATTTAACTCGTCAGTATTTTTGATGAGAATTTTACGTAAATGCTTGGATGTTTTATCCAAATAAAGCACGCCTGCTAATACGTTATTGTCTAGCTCATCAATATTGGGTGTAAACGTAAATGACATATTATTGTCATCCTCACCGACAAAAACCAATGTCGACAAATCAATTAAATCAGAAAACGCTAATTCATAGCTAGTTTCGTCTTTATCTTCATGCAGATCTTGTTGACGTTCTCGGTATTCAGTTAAGCGCTTTTTACCAGGAGTATCACCATTTTCAGACACCAAACTCCAACGTTCAGTTTCAGTTAAAGATGCATTGAATTGTTCAATACGTGTCATGTCTGGCATCACTGTTTGCTGTGAATACTGCCAAAGCACCTTGGTACCGTCATTATTACTATTAAGATCGCTGAACGCTTGCTCAACCCATTGCTGTTGTTCTTCGCTCACGGCTGCATTGGCGTTATAGCAAACGAATGAAAAACCTACCAATAGTGCAACTTTAAACCCTTTCATGCTATCTCCTTATACAATGGTGAGTTAGATGTTGTGTACTTAAATGAGGTACTCAAACCCTACACATAGGCACTTTACAATTGGACAACATATCACTACAAAGTTCCATTGCTCTGAAAAAAACCAAAAGAAAGGCCGCGACAGTAACTGTCGCGGCCTCTTTATCTCTTGTTAAGCTTTCCAGCTATAAATGTGCTCCCTGCACCATCCATGCGTATCACTTGCTTCCTGCTCTATCCTTGTTCAATCCTTGATGTTCCTTGTACAATTAAGTACTTTCCATCTTACTCGATTATCCTTTTACCGAGCCTGCTCCATCCTGAGCGTGTCCTTATATCATCCATGAAATTCTTAACGTATCCTGTCGCAAATCATTTGCGTAGAATCTTGCATCCATTGCACACTATCATCCTGATAATGTTATAAAACTCGCTTAATCCGCTATTGCGTCCATTGAGCAAGTTTAACGTTTCATCCTGAAACTCAATACCGTCCGTTATTTCCATATACTCATGGTCTTCCAAGACCTCTTTACTACCTTGTAATATTCCCGTCCTAGGAACGAGATAAATAATAATTCATTTACCTCTACGTAAACAGGTACCTCTAAATGATTAAAATACCTCACAGATAACACAAAATTAAATAAACTTTACAATCAATAACTTAAATATTCAGGAGAAATATTAACCCGTAATAAGGTGATTCGGCTCACACACTTTGTGAGATATATCTCACAAAGTGTGTAGCAGAAAAGGTAAACAACAAGTTAACGATTTTTATATCCACTACACAACATAAGTTAATTTATAATCGAGCAAGTATTCTTGCTCGAAAATAATATAAAAATTTAGTGCGTATACTCAGAGATCAAACACTTTCAACTTACGACCTTCTTCAGCACTGGCAATGCCGAGTCCAATAAGTCTCATGACCAAAAGGGCCTGCTCTGCCGTTACTGGATTTGGGCTGCCAAGACAAATCGCATCGCGAATGCCTTCATAATATGCTTGGTAATTGCCTGGTGTCGTTATGATGTCTTGCTCGATAATCGCGTCTTTGTGTTTCAGCGATAATTTGCAAGAAAGTGGATCGTTTCCCCACCCCGGAGTTCCAGGCTGCTGACCTGACTTAAGCGCATTCTCCTGCGTATCAAGACCAAACTTAGTAAAGCTGCCACTAGTGCCATGCACTGTCATACGTGGGCCAGGGTTAGCAACCAATGCACTACCATGAAGAATTACCCGCATTTCGTCATATCCCAGCACGGCATGAAACCAGTCATCTGCGACTGCTCCATCACGTTGTTGAGCCAGGTCTAACCACATTGTTTTTGGTGTACCAAACAACTGCAGTGCCTGATCGAGTAAATGCGATCCCAAGTCAAACCACAAACCTCCGCCTAGAGCAGCCGACTCACGCCAGCGCGTTTGAACTTCAGGCCTATAGCGGTCAAAGTGTGATTCAAAATGTGTCACACGGCCTAGTGAACCTTCGCGCAACACCTTCTGTAACGTCAAAAAATCGGAATCCCAACGGCGATTATGAAATACTGATAGCAGCCGATCATATTGATGAGCGAGTTTAATAAGCTCCTTACCTTCACTAGTAGTGAGAGTGAATGGCTTATCCAAAACTACGTGCTTACCGGCTGCTAGAGCCGCTGCCGCAAGAGGAAAATGCGTATCATTGGGAGTTGGAATAACCACCAAATCTATATCAGCGCAGGAAAATAACTCTTCGGGGGATGAGAACACAGCCAAATCAGGTTGGTCTATATGCACCTTTGCCGGATTGCTGGAGGATATTGCGGCGAGTTGTAGGCCCGATACAGCCTTAATCAATGGTGCATGAAACGTTTTTGCGGCATAGCCGTAACCAACGATGCCTGTTTTGAGTATCTTTGTCATAAATTAATTCCTAGCATGAGCAACCAAAAATTTGATCATCGTCACTACCTATAAAAATTGCTCTATTTTGTAAATTCCGTTACATAACAATTTGCTGACCGAAGTGTTAATATTATAAAAATGAATCTGCCTTATTTATGTAAATACATTTTTAACCTGTCGGAGTCACAATACCACTCCATAAATATTGTAGTTTGTAAAACTTCAGACTGGGGGGTTCTAGTGGTGTGAGGTATCGATAATTTAATGTTAGAACGTTGTCTTTATTACTGACACCCGGCAACTTACCAACAAGCTTACAAAGTCTTCAAACCATTTAAATCAATTTTTCAATAACTTACCCTCACCCGCTTCGGTGGGTTCATCGACATATTACTCATATAAACCTTGAGTATAAAATTATTAAAAAGCCCCATCATTTCTGATGAGGCTTTTTCTGTTCTACGCTAATCGAACACTGTCCTAAAAAGCCTTTTCAAATTCAATTGTTGGCTATTCAACATGTGGTCAATACTGTCATCATATTTTAATACTCATATATCTGACTGAATCACCTCTTCTTAACAGCTTCAGTCGGCAAAAGTCTCATTTAACACGCTGGCTAGTCCTGTTGTATTCATACTAAAAATTAAATGAACCAAGTTCGGATTTAAAACCAACACAGCTTCAATGCCATGGGCTTGAAGGGCGGTACTGTCTAATAGACTGGCATCTTTCACTTCTAAGCGTAAGCGATTATCGGCAATAGCACGACATGAACTCACGTCACCCAATAGTGGCAGGATGGCTTGAGCTTGCTCGCGATCCTTTGCTGAAATGTTAACCGTTGCGGTTGCTATTACAGGCGTGGGAGTCGCAGCAAGATAGCCACCTGACGCGAGCATTTCATCAATTTCGGTACGTGACACTTCGGCGATAGTCCCCACAATAGCTTGTACCGCACTTCCCGAAATCAACACGCCACTGGCGCCTAACTGCTTCAATCTAGCTTGATCCACTTTACTGGTATCGCGCACATCCATCCGTAAGCGGGTAATACAAGAATCCACATTGACTAGGTTCTCTGGTCCGCCGAAGGCTTCGATATAGTTACGCGCTCTTTCTGTCCCTTCTGATGAAACGATCTCTAATTCAACATCCATTCGACCTGGCGTTTTCAAGTCGAACTTCAAAATTAAGAATCTAAACACCACGTAATACAAAGCCGCATAAATGAGACCTAACACCACCAGCAACCAGATTTTTTGCGAATGACCTGAAAGAACAAGAAAATCGATCAAACCGTGTGAGAAAGAGGTTCCATGAACAACACCAAACATATTTACTAGCACATAAGCAAGACCAGCCATTAACGCATGTACTACATAAAGTAATGGTGCGGCAAATAAGAATGCAAACTCAATGGGTTCAGTAATTCCGGTTAAAAATGCGGTTAACGCTGCCGAAATCATGATACTACCGACCATGACACGATTTTCTGGGCGCGCAGTATGCCAAATCGCCATTGCAGCAGCAGGTAAACCAAACATTTTAAACAAATAACCTCCCGCAAGTTGACCGAAGCCATTACCAGCAGCTCGACTCGCATCGTCTGCTTGCAAATAACACGTCAGTACGCCAGTTGCAGGTTTACCTAAACTGTCAACACAATTGCCCGCTTCGAAGAAGAAAGGTACGTTCCATACATGGTGTAAACCGGCTGGAATTAACGAACGCTCAACCACACCATAAATACCAAAAGCTAATGTTGGATTTTGATATGCCGCCCAATGGGAAAATGCAGCAATAGCATTGCCTATCGGAGGCCAAATGAACGATAAGATAACTCCCGCAAAGATCGCTCCAAAACCAGTAATAATAGGCACACTTCGTTTACCTGAGAAGAATCCAAGATATGAAGGTAATTGAATTTTAAAGAAACGGTTAAAGGTCGCTGCAGCAATAGCACCGGCAATCATACCGCCAAACACGCCCACATCAGTACCAGGTTCAAGTACGCCGATGGTTTTAACCATGATGGCATATCCCACTAAGGCCGCCATAGCAGCCACACCATCATTTTTAGCAAATCCTAACGCGATACCTATCGCGAATAGCAATCCCATATTGCTAAAAATGGCTTCGCCCGCTTGTACCATTAACACATTGACGATATCGGGGAGCACACTAAAACCTGCGCTCCCAACGCCTAATAAGATACCCGCCACGGGTAATACGGAAACCGGCAACATGACCGATTTGCCCACTTTTTGTAAAACCGAAAATGCGCCACTCATCATAGCCTTCTTCGGTTTAGCTGCTGTTATTGTTTTAGATGTCATAATACAACCTTAGAAATTTTAATAGATTACCAAGTGATCAACGTTTTTCAATATCGCCTTTAACGGCAAGTAACGTATTAGGATCTCGCATTAATGCTCGAACATCTTTGGCATCTGCACAGCTCATCGCTTTAGCAGCGATAAGCTGACACGCTTGCTGATTTAAATGACGCACTTGATGCTTCACTTCTGGAATTGAAGGCACACTCACAGACAGTTCATCAATACCTAAGCCGACCAAAATAGGCACAGCATCTTTTTCGCCGGCCAATCCACCACAAATGCCAGCCCATTTACCTTTGGCATGCGCGGCCTTAACCGTCATATCGATCAGGCGTAATACTGCAGGATGCAATCCATCAGCAATGGCGGCTAACTTAGGGTGTCCACGATCAATCGCTAAGGTATATTGAGTCAAATCATTAGTACCAATAGAGAAAAAGTCGACATGTTCAGCCAACACATCTGCCATTACGGCTGCCGATGGCACTTCAATCATGATGCCAATTTGGATCCCACTAATATCGATAGCCAATTTTTCGGCTTCTTCTTTTACAACTTGTTTGGCTAACTTAAGCTCAAACAAAGATGCTACCATCGGGAACATAATGCGTAAGTTTCCTGCACCAGCCGCTTTCAATAGTGCGCGAACTTGTTGTCGTAATACTGCAGGCTTATCTAAACCAACACGGATACCACGTTCACCGAGAAATGGATTATCTTCTTTAGGCAAAGGTAAATAGGCTAACGGCTTATCTCCTCCTACATCTAACGTACGCACAACTAAAGGACGCTGTCCTAACGTTTGCAATACCGCACGATAGACTTGTTCCTGATCATCCTCTGAAGGTGCAACTGATTGGTCTTGATAAAGGAATTCAGAACGCAATAAACCAACCGCTTCGCCTCCCATTTCAACTAATTTTTGGGCATCACTGACTTTAGCGATATTGCCGGCAATTTCAAATCGCACTCCATCTAAGGTAACGGCTGTCTCATCTTTGTGCGCTAAAGCCAAGGCTTTCTGCTGCTCAGCGGCATTTTTAATCACATCAAGTTGCGCCATTTCAGCTTCTGTTGGCGACAATAATAGATAACCTTTTGCTGTATCGAGTAACACCTCAGTACCGTGCAAGGTCATGATCTTAGCTTCAACACCAGCCATAGCAGCAATACCCATTGCTCTAGCTAAAATAGCACTGTGGCTCGATGCCCCTCCTAAAGTGGTGCAAATTCCTTTAACAAATGCGGGGTTTAGTTTGGCTGTATCTGAAGGGGTTAAATCTTTGGCGACTAAAATGGTATTTTCAGGGAGTTCAGCCGGAATAGTATCTTGAGACAATCCCGCCATAATACGTGAAACTCGATTACCAACGTCGATAAGGTCTGTTGCTCGTCCTGCGAGTAATGGGTTGTCCATTCCAGCAAGTTTGTCCGCTTGGCGACAAATACTTTTACTCCAGGCATAAGGGGCCGACTTACCTTGCTGTAATTCAATAATACAGTCATCGTACAAATCAGGATCTGACATTAGCTCTTGGTGGGCCACAAAAATATCGGCTTTTTGCCCCATATCCTTGTTATGCAGCTCTTCAACCAGTTCGACTAAGGTTTGATTAGCCACCTTCATTGCATCGTCTAAAGTTTGCTGTTCAACCTGTGCATCGTCGGCAAAAGTGTCAAACTTAGGCACTTCAGCTTTAATCACGTATAAACGCCCTTTAACTTGACCGGGAGATGCCTCCACACCAATCAGCTGACGTGGATCTTGGCTCGTTTGTAGTAGTAGTGATGGTTCGGAAAAAGGATCGAAGTCGCTTTTAACGTTCTTAGTCACAAGTGAAGCATCGGCGCCCTCTTCACCTAAACCAGTGCTTATCGCCTCAGATAATGCTGCTATTGCCGCTTGCTGATCTTTACCTTTAGCGAGAATAACAATCTGCTCACCAAAAGCGATGTCTAACCCCATAAGACCAACCACACTTCGAGCATTTGCTTGCTTGCCTGCTTTATCAATCATCACGTCACAGTCAAATGCTTTAATCGCAGTGACAATGGCAGCAGCAGGCCGAGCATGAATACCGGTTGGATTAATAACCACTATTGGCGCAGAACTGACCATGTCATCTGACTTTGTTACAGCACGAACTGCCGCTGATACCTCTGCACTAAATAACAGATCGCCCGCGTTGACAAATTGTTCAGTCGTTGGTGTTAATGTAATAATTCTGGTCATATCCGTGAGCAGTATGACGGTACGCAAACTTTTTACACCGCAACCCACTTTATCTAAATCCAGCTCAATCAGTGGCGTTTTAGCTTTTACAGCATCACCCACTTTCACTAATGCCTTAAATCCTTCGCCTTTCAATTTAACGGTATCGACACCTATATGAAGCAGAATTTCGATGCCAGTCGCCGTTAATAAAGTCACGGCATGCTTAGAAGGATGTATTTGAGTAACGGTGGCGTCACATGGGGCGTGAAGAATGTTTTCTGTAGGGTCTATCGCTAATCCATCACCCACCATCTTTTGGGAAAATGCGGCATCAGGAACCTGACTCAGTGGACAGCACACCCCCGTAAAAGGGGCCAGCAACTGAATTGTGGTTGAAGTTTTTTTATTCATTGGAACTCCGAATTAAACACTTAACTGCATAATATTAATGTTTTTTATTTTTTGCAGTGAAAATAGTAAAAATGAAAAGCTGCTGCTTACATGATTACTCACTACTCCCTTATCAATCTGACTATTAGCACAACTAAATGAACGTTTTTAAGGAGACCAACGATTGCCACTCCTTAATGTGTAGGGACGACGATATTCTTTAGGTAAATATCACGGATAATCGCAGTGAATACCTTAGTGATCTGGCACTAATTTACCAAAGGTAAGATGTGATGTCCCAACCAGATCTCCGAGATATGACATTGGTAACAAAATTACTTAATTGTTACCAACATCCCAAAACGTTAACAACCCCCAGCGCAGATTGAAAACGTTACCTCTGTATTTAGCCTTGCGTTTATTCATCTATAATCGAATCTAAAACATCTACAATAACGGTTACTTATATTAGCGTTAATTTAAGCTGTTTTAGAGTGCATGTTGTATTTCAGCTTTAGTTAAAATGCAATATCACCTTTGAGAGTGACAACCCAAGCATCATTATTCTCACTGATACCACCTGGATTATGTATGTACTGAATTTCAGGACGAATAGCAGAATACTTAGTCACTTGAAATTTGTAATAGCTAGCAATGACCGTCTCTGTTTCCTGGATAGGCATATAAAGTGCGTGATTGTCATTATAAAGCTGAGCGCTATCAGCTATGCTATCGTTCACATGTAGGTATTTAGCGGCTAAGCCCCATTTATCTGTCGGACGAGCAGCAAATGGACCTTGATAATTCACCCCTAATGCCAATGATTTATCCACAGTAGTGATATCTTGATCGTTCAACGTCCCCATAAGGAACACACTAAGACCGCGGACAGAATCACCATCTACAGCAGTAACCTGTTGCTCTGCGACAAAATAAGCGCCAGCTTTACTGTCATGTTGACGTGCTTTGCCACCATCAATAATCAAGGGATTACCATCTTGATTGTAGTAAAGATCTTCACCTCCAACGGTATCATGCCAATAACCCAGTTTATAAGTACCTGGTAAGTCATTGAGGTTGGGCATCCAAGCAAGTTCTACAGGAATCGTCACTCCCAAAGTGCCATGAGGACTGCCCAAATTAAGATTTTGACTGTTTTTAAGCCAGCTTGGGTTCATTTGGTAAACCCCGGTCTTTACATACCATTCTGGCGCTAGCTGATACTTGACGACACCCGCCCATTGGCTTATAGGCCAGTTGTAAACCGTGGAATTAACATTACCGAATTGGGATCCACAGAATCCAAGATAGGCAAATTCACATTGGAAAGCACCAAATTCAGCGCCAACATTCATACGGCCTAACTTAATATTGAGGTCGCCACTAAGTAGTTTTTGCTCATAATAAAACTCAGAAATACGGGTCACTCTGCCGCGGCCAAACACTTCTATAGATTGCATTAACTGGCCGATTTCAGCTTGATCATTAATATTCTGGCTCTGCCCACCCCTATTGGTCAGTGACAAATGGAAGTTGGCATCGGACAAGTCTAATAATTTTTCGAGGTCGAAGTTAACACCAAGAACGGTTTGATCTGCATAACTAGTGGCATGATGTTGGCCACCTGTTAAGTTGCCTCCGGTTTCGAAGGTATAACCTAAGCTAACGTCGATACCGGCATTATGCATCTGGCTTCGGATACCACCAATATCACCGAACAAATAGTTATCCGCGGAGAAATTTTCGGCTTGTACTGAACTACTGCAAATAATTAACAGTACTGAGGCTGTTATGAGAGAATTTATACTTTTCATTGAATACTTCTTTTAGTCAATTGGAAAGCGCAATGCATCGTCAAAAATAAATGCACTATTTGATGTAGCAAAATCGTTATTTTGTTTAAAAAAAATAGTAATTACAAAACGAGAATACAGTAATTAATTTACATACCAATCTGAATGTGTTGATTATGAGCGCGTGATCTCATGTTGAAAATTGCCACTGTTCTTTCAGACACTCTTGAATTTAGTTGGCTTTTAGTTTGCATAACAAACAATGTTTCTAACGCAATATAGATTCTAGTGGGAGCGCATAGATGAACAGGATTGCCAACGGATACGTTGGCAGAAAAACTCACTTGGAAGGAGTTACAGGTGCTAGTGAGGCTATACAGGCCGATGTGAGATGGAGTGATGGAGTGATGGAGAGTTTGCGGTTATGAGTACCACTTACAAAGAATAAAGCGCAACCTTACATCTGAGGCCATATCATCATGCCAAATATGTGGGTTTTATTGCTCTTATTGCGGACGATATTGATTGACTGATTAACCTGGGCAGTTAACTCACCAACATAGGTGATGAAAGCATCAATCCGAGTAGGTTTATCTATCGATTTGATTCGATTTTGAAGATGCTAATAACATCAACATTGCGCCATAATGTACATAAAATTGCATTCCAGCGCGGTGACGAGTGAGCAAGAACTCTATATTTCCATCGAAGGGAAAGTCTTTATCGCGTAACGATTTGTCGAAACAAATATGAGATTAATTAAACAGTAACGCAAATAAAGGCGCGGTTATCACCATGGCTATGCCAGTAAAAATCATGGTTAAACTTGCGACGACGCCTTCTTCTCGGCCAATTTGATTCGCTTTAGCGGCTCCTGCGCCATGGGCTGACGCGCCTAATGATATACCTCGTGCCAAGCTGCTTTTTATGTTGGCAGCTTTAAAAAGAGGATCGCAAATGAGCATACCCATAATACCTGTCACTAACACTAACATTGCGGTTAATTCAGGGACGCCACCAAATGCGCTTGTAGCTTCGATAGCAAAGGGAGTTGAAACCGATCTTACAATTAGGCTTTTAGATAGTTCTGCCGGCATATGAGTGAAATGGAGAATCAACCATGATGAACCAACGCCTAAACATAACCCCACTAATACGCCAACACTTATGGTTAACGGATAACGTTTAATCAGAGCCCTTTCTCTATAAATTGGCACTGCAAATGCAATAGTCGCAGGCGCTAATAACGCGGGTAGCCAATGGGTAAATTGAAAATAATCGACCAATGGAATTTGAAATATCACTACAGTCAACAAAATAATAGTAGGGGCTAAAATAATGGGGGCGAACCAAATGCGTTGCTGGCGTAAATACAAGCGCTTACTAAAATAATAACCGACTAACGTGAGTAATAAACACAATACACCTAATAACGAACTATTCATTGTTACACCCCATTATATTCAATTTTAAACAGCACGTAAGCGCTGAGATGTAATGCTGTTTAAACGTTGCTGACGTTCAAATTTAAATAGCTTATCGACAATAAACGCAGTACCCAATAACACACTCGTACTCGCCAATAACATGCACACAATCAACTCTGCACCATAACTTTCTAGCAATGACTCATATTTTGTAATGGCAACAACTGGAGGAATAAAAAATAACAATAAATCGCCAATTAACCAGCTCGAACCTTGTTTGACGACTTTCTCAGGGATCCATCGGCAAGACAATAATATCAACAATACGCCGAGGCCAATCACGCTTCCTGGAATAATCGAATGAACAGAATAAGCAACCCATTGACACAACCAAGCAAAGAAACATAGGCCGCTGACTTGGATGATTAAGGTTGTTTTGCACTTTAAAAAGGCACTATGACCAGTGAATAGAGATAACATTTAGTTTCACGCAATGGTTATTTAGTTGATATGCGGAGTTTACCCTTGCTTAATTGATAAAAAAAATGAATATTAATGATTGATTACATCACTTTTGGTTATGACATTGGATCTTAAAGCACTGCACTATTTCACTGAGGTTGTTAATGCTGGCGGTTTCGCTAAAGCATGTCACACAGCATTTGTGACTCAACCTGCCCTCTCAAAAGCAATACGCTTACTGGAAGAAGAGCTTGATATGATATTGCTAGAACGCGGAAAGCGTGGCTCGCAAATCAGGCTAACTGAAGCAGGGAAAGTAGTTTATCGCCATGCCTCAAAGTTAATGGAAGCCCGTCAACTGATGATGGCTGAACTGGATTGTTTACGTAATTTAAGTGGTGGTTCACTAAAATTAGGGCTAGCTCCATTAGGCAGTGCAGAGTTATTTGCCCCTGTGATAGCTCAATTTAGACAACAATATCCGAGTATTGAGCTGCAATTATTGGTGCGCGGCGGTATAGAGCAAACGGCAGCCTTACACAAAGATGAAATAGAACTTGCGACAGGGATTATTGATTTCGATGATGAGTTTTGTGGTATTCGTATTCGCAATGAGTCAATGGTGGTTGTATTACCCGCAGGCCATAAACTTGCGAGTAAAGAAACGTTACAGTTAAGTGAGCTTGATCAATTGGCCCAAGTGATGTTTGAGCCAGAATACGCCTTATATGAGCTAGTGCTTGAAGCTTGTGCCAAAGCGGGATTTAAACCCCAAAATATCACTCGAGTCAGTCATGCTGATTTTGGCATTGCACTAGTCGCGGCTGGCTCTGGAGTAATGATACTGCCAAAAATTATTGCTGAACGATACCGGGTCGAAGCGGTTGTGAATGTCCCCTTAGCCAGTGAAGATTTACGCTGGGAGTTATCATTGTTTTGGCGTAAGCAGAAACATCTATCATTTGCGGCTCAAGCAATGATAAAGCTTATTAAGCAGCATTTAAGTCAGCTAGAAAATAAACCTAAAAACGAGTAAAGCAGCAGCGTTACGCATAATGTTTATCGAAAGCAACTAGCCAAGATTTTATCAACCGAAGAGTCAAAATAATTTAGATACAATTGCACCTAAGCCGGTAGCAGAGGTTGGTGTTGCTTTAGATGGGCTGTTATCTACCGTTAACGTATAGGTCCCCACAAAGTCATCAATGTAGCCAGGGGGCATTTATGCGTAAGAAGTAACAGTAGGTTCAACATGCAGCTCATTACTAGCAGACCAATAAGGCGATGTATGGTTAGGCATACCATTGGTTTCAATAACAATGTTCGTGCCACTGAGCACCACATTGACGTTGTTATCATCAAACTCATAGTACGCAGTATGTAAAATGCCACTGCCTAAATCTTCTGTTCCCGTATCGGTGCCGGTATCGGTTGAACTGGTTGCATCTGTTACATCGGTGCTGTCTTCAGAACCGCCACAGCCAGTTAACCCCAAGGTTAATGCTAAGGTGATGGCAAGAGTAAGCAAACTTAAAGGTGAAGAATTCATGTCATATCTCATAGGTGTAAATATAAGATAAAGCTTAACAATGAAATGTGTAGCAACTACGCAGAAATTATGAATAACCAGCAGTTTTGTATATACCAATGTTAATGAGGTTAAAAAGCCCTCCAATCGCCAAATTCGATAAAAATAGCATTATCGGTGTAATCATATATTGTTTTTCTAGCCAATTAGTCACGTCAATCAACACAGCCAGCGAGTCAATAAACAATTGAGTGGAACACTAATATGACACATATCAACAATGAGAATAACTTCACAAATTTAAATATCCCAAAGACTTAGTATCAAGTTACTGCTCCGATCCGCTTTAACAATTGACCAAATGATAACGACATTTATTGTCATTGCTAAAGGTGTATTCTCAAACCTAAGGATACTGCAATGAAAACTACCGACATCCGAATTGTTCCAGGTCTGATTTCAATTGCGATAATTATATTTCTTTGGTTCATCGTCCCCTCACCGGAAGGTGTGTCGGCCAATGCCTGGCATTTATTGGCTTTGTTTATTGGTACTATTGTCGCAATTATTGGTAAAGCGATGCCTATTGGGGCTATTGCCATATTAGCCATTACACTCGTTGCATTAACAGGCGTAACCAATGACAAGCCAGCTGATGCCATTAAGGATGCCTTAAGTGGATTTTCAAACTCACTGATTTGGTTAATTGGTATTGCGATTATCATCTCACACGGATTAGCTAAAACAGGTTTAGGGAACCGTATTGGCTATTACTTTATTGCTTTTTTTGGGCGAAAAACCATTGGTATTGGCTATGCGTTAGCGTTATCAGAGCTGGTCATTGCACCTGTCACACCCAGTAATACGGCACGAGGCGGCGGAATTATTCACCCTATAATGAAGTCAATTGCAGCGAGTTTGGGCTCGTCTCCAGAAGAAGGAACATCACGCAAAATAGGCCATTATCTTGCCTTAGTGAATTATCATACCAACCCCATTACCTCGGCAATGTTCATTACCGCGACTGCACCTAACCCATTAATAGTCAAATTGATTGCTGATGCCACAGGTGCAGATATCAGTATTACTTGGGGCACATGGGCACTGGCAGCATTATTGCCAGGTTTGCTTTGTATTGCGCTGATGCCACTGGTTATCTATGCGGTTTACCCCCCAGAAATAAAGCGCACGCCAGACGCAACAGCTTACGCTAAGTCAAAGTTGGCTGACATGGGCCCTATGACTTTTGCTGAAAAAATCATGGTGAGTGTGTTCTCGCTATTACTGATCTTATGGGCAGGAGTACCTGCCATGATATTAGGGGCGGATTTTGCGGTTGATACCACTGCAGTCGCATTTTTAGGCTTATCCATTTTGTTAATTAGCGGGGTACTGAGTTGGGAAGATGTGCTTAAAGAAAAAACCGCTTGGGATACCGTGGTGTGGTTTTCAGCATTAGTCATGATGGCAACGTTCTTAAATAAGTTGGGATTAGTCGATTGGTTTTCTGGTGTGGTTGAAACCAATATCGCCCAAATTGGTGTCAGCTGGATGATTTCAGTGATCATATTGGTGGTGGTTTACTTTTATGCACACTACTTTTTTGCCAGCACCACTGCGCACATTACCGCCATGTTTGCAGCATTCTTCGCCGCTGGCATCGCATTAGGTGCCCCACCTTTATACCTAGGTTTACTCCTTGCAGGCGCATCATCTTTAATGATGTCGCTCACGCATTATGCCACTGGCACCTCACCGATTATCTTTGGCTCCGGTTACGTATCAATGGAAGACTGGTGGGTAATGGGCATTATTATGAGTGTTGTCAATTTAACCATTTGGGGTGTTGTCGGCGGACTGTGGTGGAAAGTACTTGGTTATTGGTAAGGTTGAGATAGAAATAAAATCAGCCTGTGCTTAAGCCATATTGATAAAGCCAAAAGTTGATTAAACCTAAAATTGATAAAGCCAAAAGTTAATTAAACTCAAAATTGATTAAATTAACGCTGACAAATAACATGAGTGATTTGTCAGCGTTAATCTGTAACCCTTTCACAGAACGAATAACTATATTTCGGTCTTAAACTGCTTTACATTTAACTCTAAGCTTTTAGCAAGCTCTTCAAGTTGATAACTGGCCGCGGTAATTTTACCGGCTTCTTGCTGAGCCAATAATGCTGAATGAGTAATTTGAATAAAGTTTTGATTTATATCCGCAGCAACCACAGACTGCTGCTCTGCGGCTGTGGCAATTTGGATATTCATATCGCTTATTTTAATTACCGATATATTGATAGCCTGTAATGATTCTCCAGCGTTTTTAGCTTGCTGAACACTACTATTGGCTTGCTCTTGACCTTCGTTCATAACAGTCACTGCTTTAACAGAACTGGCGCGCATGCTTTCAATTACAGCTTGGATTTGTCTTGTTGATTCTTGTGTACGCTGAGCAAGATTACGCACTTCATCAGCAACAACGGCAAAACCTCGGCCTTGTTCACCTGCACGTGCAGCTTCAATGGCCGCATTTAACGCCAACAAATTAGTTTGTTCAGCAATACCTTGAATCACATCTAACACAGATCCAATTTCTTTACTGTCTTGTGATAGTAAATCAATGATCTGTGCCGCTTCACTTACTTTAACGGCTAACGCATCAATATCAGTCTGTGTTTTAGTCACTTCAATCTGACCAGCATTAAACTCATTTGTGGCCGTTTGTGATAGTAGCGCAGCTTCGCTGGTATGGTTTGCCACTTCTGAAACGGTACTCGACATCTGGGTGATCGCTGCAGCACCATTATCGGTCGCTAATTTTTGATTATTGATGAGGTGTTCGTTTTGCTTTGCCGTTTGGTATAAATCTTTAGACGCCGCAAGTAACTTATTTGCGGCCAACATGGAATTTTGGGTTATGTCGGTCAGGTTAATGGTTAAATCCTGCACTGCACTTAATATACTCTGAGAAGAATTAACGGTTAATTTTACCGTGAGATCACCTGAAGCGATTTGTTGAATCACATTGGCAGCATATTCCGGCTCGCCGCCAATAATATTTTTTAAGCGCTTTACAGAAGTTAACGCCACCATACACCCAATAAATAGTGCAATGGCGGTTACAACGAGCATCACCGACTGAAAACTGGTTGTTTGCTCACGCGCTGCTGAAACTTGTTGTTGAATCTGCGCTTCTTGATAATCAATTAACTTATTAATTCTTTTTAGCCATTCGCTATATAAAGGTGAAACTACCACTAATAGGTGCTCTGTCGCAGCATCATTACGGCTCGAATTAACCATCTGTAACAAGGTTTCAGTAGCCGCTAGCGTGGTCACTTCAATGTCTTTAATCGCTTGCAGTAAGCTTAACTCTTCATTGCTGTGCTGCACGTTGGCATACATAGTATTAAGTGTTTTTGCAGCTGTGAGATAAAACTGTTTAAGACGATTAATGTCATTTTGATGCTGTTGTGACAGTGAAGCATTATTGACTAATACGGCATCTCGAATTGAAATGGCTCGATCATGCACACTGCCTCTAAAATTAATCGCTTGGCGCTGTTCAACTGCTGTCTGCTCTGACAATTTGGTTAAATTATTGTCTGCGATACTTATTTTGAGTAAACCAAACAAGGTTATACCAACCATAATGACCAGTAAACTTGCAAAGCCAAAGTAAAGACGGCTTATTATTCTCATTATTAAGACCTTTTGTGTAATTAAGTGTATTGGTACTTTTCGGTAAAATTTGAAGCGTAAAATTGAGTCAGTAAAATTAAAAACATGAATAACAAGCACTAAAGACAACGGCTATCGACAATTGACAATTGACAATTGACAATTGACACTTTGATTTTTAAGGTGATAACTAAAAATCAACTTCTATCATTAATGGTATAGTTGATGCTCAACAGTTTTCGGACTCCATGATGAATAAAGACCGGAGCATCGTTTCAATAATTTCAGCAAACCTTTTTTACGGCCTAATCTAAAGAGTGAGCGTATAAAAACCGCGAGCTCGATTGAATAAAGCTCTAAAATCAGCAAACTCAATACGCTTAGCGATGCTCCGTAGCTCACTTTTTATTAAAGCTTTTCGATCAATGTATTTAAAGTCATCAGATTCAAATCAATCAACAAGATGTCGTAAATAGAAATACCTGTTGTCAAAATGGCAACTCGTACCTACAAACCTTTCAATCTATTATCCTTGCAACATTAAGTGAGGGTTTTATGACTAGATTTATACTGTGTAGCTTCGCGCTGGTTCTGCTTTATCCCACTGCAATTGACCTTTATTTAGTTGGTTTACCACAAATCGCCAAAGACTTAGGTGCAAGTGAGTCACAACTCCATATCGCTTTTTCTGTGTATTTAGCGGGTATGGCCACAACGATGGTATTTGCCGGTAAATTATCAGACGTTATCGGCAGACGACCCATAGCAATTACTGGCGCTATTATTTTTACATTAGCTTCGTTCATGGCCAGTACAGTAGAAAACAGCCAATCTTTTTTAATCGTCCGCTTTATTCAAGGTATTGGCGCTGGCAGTTGTTACGTGGTCGCGTTTGCTATTTTACGTGACAAGCTGGACGATAAACGCAGAGCAAAAATATTATCTATGGTCAATGGAATTACCTGCATCATGCCCGTTATCGCCCCGGTGATTGGTCATTTGATCATGCTTAGCCTTCCATGGCCAAGTCTGTTTATTACTATGGCAGCCATGGGTGGAGTGGTGTGTTTAATGTCAGTATTTGTTTTAAAAGAAACCAATACTACACGCCAATCATCACGAGCTAATGTAACAACAGTCGAAACAACTGATCCATCGACAGCCCACCCCTTCACTCAATCAACAACTCAACCCACAACTGCGACAGAATCCTTTTACCAACGATTCTTTTTAAGCCGACTACTCATTAGTGCCATTGCCGTTACAGCAATTCTTACGTTTGTAAATGTATCGCCAATGTTGATCATGAATATCATGGGCTTTAGTCGCGGCGAGTATTCAATTGCGATGGCATTAACGGCACTTGTTAGTATGCTCACCTCATTTGCTATGCCATTGGCGTTGTCATATATCAAGCAACGTAGCTTGATGCTGGTATCTCAATTATTATTTGTGTCTGCCGCAATCATCCTCGGGCAGACTCAACTCAGTGCCGATAGCCAATTTATCAGTCTATTTGGTCTTAGTCTTATCTGTGCAGGATTTTCAATTGGGTTTGGTGTGGTAATGAGCCAAGCGCTTAGCCCCTATCGTTATCGAGCGGGTGTCGCCAGTTCTATGCTCGGAGTGGCTCAAATTTGCAGTTCAGCTTTGTATATTTGGCTATTAGGCTTGCTTGGTATAAGTGCATTGAATATGCTGATATTAATATTGTTAATGGGTGGCGTTATCAGCGCTGTTTTAATAGTATTCATTCCCTCACCACTGCCGAGTATTTCCAATGAAGAAATCATTAGCACGCCTTGATCTAAACTTGCTGATCACTCTGCAATTGTTATTACAAGAATTAAGCGTCACTAAAACAGCAAAAAAACTGAACGTGACGCCGTCAACGGTGAGCAAATCTCTCAGCAAGTTACGAGAATGGTTTGACGACCCTTTGTTTATAAAAACACCTCATGGATTTAGCCCAACGTCACTCGCCATCAGTATGGAACAAGAGCTTGCTGACTGGTTACAAGTCAGCAGTCAAATACTCGCAAAACGCGGCGATGAGATCCCTAATGGTGTGCGCTTTAATCTTGCGATGGAATCGCCATTACTACTGACGATGTTTAATCAACTTACACAGCAAATTTTTCAGCAGTATCCAGATGCTAAAGTCAAAGTTCATAACTGGGACTATGACTCAATTGAGGCGATCATTCGAGGAGAAGTCGACATTGGTTTTACAGGCCGAGAGAGCCACCCAAGATCAAAAGAATCGATTAAACTTTTACCCTACTTTATCAATTACGAAGTATTATTTACCGACCTCCCCTTAGTGTATTTACATAAAGATCACCCAGCCTTAAAAGAAGATTGGAATATTGATACTTTTGTAAAATACCCACAAATTAACATCACATGGGAAAAGTCAGACACCTGGGCATTAGATGAAGTGTTAATAGAAATGGGCTTAAGCCGTAATATTGAATTAACCATGGCCACGTTCGAACAATCTTTGTTTATGACAGCTCAGTCTGGTCACAACATGATTACCACTGCACCACAATATTGTCAGCACTACTGTCGTAATATACACACAGATTTAGTGTGTTTACCTATTCCGGTAGATAAAGCATTACAAGATAAATTGATGATTCCCTTCACCATGATTTGGCATAAACGAAACAATCAAAATCCAAAAATAAAATGGTTAAGAGATGCGATAAAAGCCTTATATCGAGACCTTAATAATACCCACTTGCGTTAGTGTAGAGATACAAGTGGCATAGTTATTTTGGCCACCTAAATAGAGGTGATATTATTATCTCGTACATGACTTTAGGTGAACACATGAGATCGATAACCTACTACTTTATAAGCGCAGATGACGGTTACAGTTGTTGAAAAATAGCTTTCATATGATTTTCACACAAAGATCAACACACACTAAAGACTAACTCATAACCCTCATTTACAAATCCAAGGAGGAGACGTATTCCATAAATTAATCCACTCAGGGATTGAGCTTGCTGGCATTGGCCTTGCTATACCGAAACCTTGTGCTAATTGACATCCCATTTTGAGTAATTGCCGACCATGCTCTTGGGTTTCAACCCCCTCTGCTATCACAGAACGACCGAAGGTCTTCGATAATTCAATGACACTTTTTACAATGGCTTGATCATCCATATCATCTAACATGTCAATGACAAAAGATTGATCTATTTTTATAACATCAGTCTTTAACTTTCTCAAATAGCTTAAAGATGAAAACCCCGTACCAAAATCATCTAACGAAAAACGTATCCCTAACTGTTTACATTGACTAATAACCTCAGCGATGTGCTGAGTATCTTTAATAATACTGGATTCTAAAATTTCAAATTCAAGCTGACCCGCTTGAAAACTCGTGTTGAGAAATAAGATTTCATTTAATTGTTTAATGAAATCTTCATGCTGAAGTTGTAATGGACTGACATTGACACTGATAGGTATAACTATTCCTAAGCGTCGCCATTCATTATGCTGCTTTATTGCCTGGTCAATTACCCATTTACCTAACTCAATTGCTAGAGGCTCTTCTTCAATGTAGGGCAAAAAGCGAAAGGGTGACAAAAGACCTTCTGTCGGATGTTGCCAACGAATAAGGGCCTCTAAACCTATAATATCATTAGTTTCCATATTAATTTTTGGTTGGTAGAATAACAAAAACTCATTGTTATTAAATCCATTGCTTATGTATTCTAACTCTCGATACTGGAGTTTTATCGCTACATCATTTTCAAAGTCAAATTCATGAATGCAATTCTTTCCCTGCTCTTTAGCCCTATACATAGCCTGATCAGCATGACGAATAAGTATGTCTGGGTAACTATTATCCTGTGGGAAAAATGTCACGCCAATACTCACCGTTATAGAAAGGCGCTTATTTTCAATAATAAATATTTCTGTAATTGAAGAAAGTATTCGCTGTAATATTTCTGTTGCTTGATGATGACAGTCTAAATCATCAAGAATCAAAACAAACTCATCGCCACCAAACCTGGCAAGAGTATCATCCTCTCGTATTGCAGTTTTAAACCTATTTGCAACAAGGCAAAGAAACTCATCTCCTATATCATGACCGTAAGCATCATTTACCTCTTTAAAGCCATCCAAGTCTAGGAAGGCTATAGCTATTTGTTTGCTATTACGCTGCGCTTTGATAAGCGCTTGCTGCATTCGATCAGCTAACAAATTTCTGTTTGGCAAATGTGTTAGTGGATCATAGTTGGCTGCAAACTTTAACTTCTCATTTACTTCTTTTAATACCTGATTACTTTTTTCAAGTTTCCGTTGATTATTTTTCTCGTCGGTAATGTCTTGAAATATACCACTTAATTTTTCAGCAACACCATCGACATACGTGATATGACAAGTCGTTCTAACGTCAATCTTTCGTCCTTTGGTGGTATAAGTTTCAAGCTCTAAGTCGTACTCTTCGCCAAGTTGAATCGCAGCATCAAGCGCTTCTTGGAATAATTTTTTGGAATCGGGTAATAAATAACTTACCCCCATTTCAACGGTAGGAATATATTCTTGCGGAGTTGTTTCATAAATTCTGTAAGTTTCATCTGTCCAAATCAAGTCACCGTTATGCAAGTTGAGTTGCCAGCCACCTAGCTTGCCTATCTCTTGAGATTCTCTCAATAACTCGGTTGTGGTTGCAAGTAGTTCTTCCTGCCGCTTACGAAAGGTTATTTCTTGGTGCATGCCAATCATTCGTGTCGGCTTGCCTTCAACATCCCATGCAATAGCTTTGCCTGTAGACAATACCCAAACATAATGACCGCTTTTGTGTTTCATACGAACTTCTAACTCACAAAGTTCGCTTTGGCCTTGACAATGGTAATCATAATTTTTAATTGCCCTAGGCAAATCATCTGGGTGCAATACATCTAGCCAAGTTTGGTAATCAACAGGCATTAACTCCGATAAGGTATACCCTATAATCTCAGCCCAACGTTCATTACAAACAAGACCATCATTTTCAACACGCCAATCCCAGACGCCAACATTAGTCGCATCTAAAACTAACTCATTAACCTCTTGGCTTATCGTATTCTTGTGCATGGCCTTTATACTGTTTGGGATAAAAAGTTATGGATTAATCAGCTTTTGTAAATAAGAACTTTTTGCCTTTTAATCAATCACAAAAGTCTACTTATTACTGTTTTTTAACTTCAATACTAAAACAGTTTTAACGAACAGATATTCTTTAATATAAGGTAAGCTTGATTAAGTATCAAAGCAAATCACTTAGTTAATGAGCGAAAAAAATATTAATAAAACGAAAAACAAAATGAGATTAGAGCTTCAATTTTTTACACTATATCCAAGACCTAAACGGTAGAAAAAAACTGTGCCACCCATCCTCTGAACAAGTAACATAGCTCATTTCCATTGCTTTGGCGACAGCTCTGCTCGATGTACTCAATTCATCAACTTCAATCGAAACATCAAAAAACTATTTTTGAATTAGTAACCTATCGGTCACCTACGGAATTCAGCACAGCTGAGAAACTTGATAGCAATCAAATATGAGGATGTGTTGTGTTTTTTGGAGGGGATACTTAAACGCACAGCCTGCGCTGGCAATTTGTGGTGCCTTGTCGCCGTTTTCGGTATCAATGCTCACAGTATTCAGTTAATGCAGATAAAACTCAAAACTGTTATTGAGGATGGATAGCTTACTTTTAACAAACAGGAACCCGGGGTTCAGAGTCCTATCTTTAGCCCCAATAAATAAGCCTTATATTTGTCGGATTGGCATTTAGTCTTGAATCTAGAAGAGGGATAGCTTGCTTTTAATAAAGAGGAACCCGGGGTTCAGAGCCCTATCTTTCACCAAATAAAAAGGCCCGCTATAAATAGCGGGCCTTTTTATTGAATGTGGCGGAGGGATAGGGATTTGAACCCTAGAACGGGATAAACCGTTGCCGGTTTTCAAGACCGGTGCATTCGACCACTCTGCCATCCCTCCGAACGGACTGAATAATATAAGTAACTCGTTTGCTTGTAAACCATAAAGTTAAAAAAAACACCTGAGTGCATAGCATTTAATCAGCATGCTCATATTTTTGTCATCATCGAGACTTTTTTAATCAACACAAAACTCGTTGGCGACTCTTTTATGGACTTGAATCACTTCAACAACACCAGGTAAGCTAGAAGAGTTGAATCTGCTAAGGCTTTTGTGGTGCTTTATGCTAATATCATCTCATTATTTTTCGTTGTCGCAGCTAAATTACCACTATATGAATTCAACGCTACTGCCTAGTGCCAAACTCGCTCCTCAATATCATTTACCTGATGCATCGACTTCAGTTTCTTTTCCAAGTCATATACTGCTTGGTCAAGAACGAGTGGTTGAAACATTCAAATTAATGAGCAAAACAAATTCGCAACATTTATTTCTTGCTGATTTTTTAGGGGTAGATAGATCACTATTTATTGATGCGTTGGTAACTCAAGCTAACACGCCTTCAAATCATTACCTTGTTGCGACTAAAAAACAGCAAGAAGATGCAGATATTCAGTTTAAGTGGCAACAAACCCTCCCTCCTGAACATGTCGGCATTATCGCTAAACAAGAATCATTGTCTTGCTATTTACAAGGGACTATTCGCCGTGCTGATTTGCTCGGTAGAATGCTTAAAACGGATAAATCCAGTGTTTATAAACCTGGTGCACTAGCCAAAAATCATTTCGTGTTTATTTGCTTAGCATCATTATGGCAGCGCGAGAGTTTGTGGGATTTGTTGATGCAAATTATCCACGATGGCTTTTATCGTATTAATAATGAGTTAACTCCTATTCCACTGAATTGTAAAATTGTACTTGTGGGCTCTGGTTTATCGTATAGCCAGCTTAGAGTTGAAGACCGAAATTTTAATCGCCATTTTCCATTGCTGGCTGAAATGAGTAATGAAGTTGATCTAACACAGCATCCTGAATCGTCTTATGTGCAATGGTTGAACGTGCTTGCCCAAGCAGAATCTGTTGAATTAGAACCATCAAGTTTGTTACCGTTATTTTGGTATAGCTCTCGTTTGGTTGAACATCAACAACGCTTAAGTTTAAGTATGTTGGAGTTTAGGCAACTATTAGGTCAAGCAAAAGTATATTCAGGTCAAGCTACATTGAATGCTGCAGCTATAGCTAAAGCACTGGAAAAATTAAAATTCCGTCACAATAGCTCTGAAATATATTCGGCTCAAAGTTTTGATGATAATTTTATAAACCTGCCAACTAAAGGCGCTATGGTAGGTCAGATTAATGCCCTTACGGTTATTGATACAGGCGATTATACCTATGGTGAGCCTGCCCGTATTACCTCATCAGTGCATTATGGTGATGGCGAAGTGGCAGATATTGAACGAAAATCAGAGTTGGGTGGCAATATTCATGCAAAAGGCATGATGATCCTATCTGCTTGCTTGTACCGTATTTTTGGTCGTGACGCGCCTCTTCATTTGAATGCAAATATTGTATTTGAACAGTCTTACCAAGAAATTGATGGTGATAGCGCTTCACTCGCCGAGTATTGCTGTTTAATGTCTGCGATAGCTGAACAACCGATTATCCAAAGTTTAGCGGTTACAGGCGCATTAGATCAGTTTGGCAATGTACAAGCGATTGGTGGTGTGAATGAGAAAATTGAAGGTTTCTTTAATTTATGTCAACGCCGCGGTTTAACGGGTGAACAAGGTGTTATTATGCCTAAGGCCAATGTATTACAGCTAAATCTTGAACCTACTGTGATTGAAGCCATTGATAAAGGATTATTTCATATCCATGCAATTGAGCATATGGATCAAGCAGTTGAACTGCTGATGCAAATGCCTGCTGGAGTCGCGAATGAAGATAACGACTTTGCACCAGACACGCTTTACGGATTAGTACAACAACGTTTAGATAAATTAGCCGGACAAGATGATGACGTGGAACTGAACTTTTTTGCTAAATTGTTAGCTAGATTGCACATTATTTAGTGATCGGAGTTGTTTAGCTTACACGTGTTCGCTATCTTGTTAGTATTATCAGTCAATTAAGTGGTATCGATTTAAATGGAAAAAGCTAATAGTTTCAATAAAGAGCAACTTGTCGCATGTGGTCATGGCAATCTTTTAGGCCCAAATAGACCGCGCTTACCTGTCGACAATATGTTGATGATTGACCGTATCATTACCATAAATGAAGATGGTGGTGCATTTGGTAAAGGTGAAATAATTGCCGAACTCGATATCACACCCGATCTATGGTTTTTTGATTGCCACTTTATCAGTGACCCAGTAATGCCTGGTTGTTTAGGTTTGGATGCTATGTGGCAACTTGTTGGTTTCTTCCTAGGCTGGGAAGGCGCTGAAGGTAAAGGTCGAGCATTAGGCGTGGGTGAAGTGAAATTTACCGGCCAAGTATTACCTGATGCAAAGAAAGTGACTTACAAGCTTAATATTAAACGCAAAATTCACCGAAAATTGGTTATGGGTATAGCTGATGCCACGATGGAAGTTGATGGTCGTCAAATCTACTCAGCAACTGATTTAAAAGTAGGTATTTTTAGTGATACATCAACTTTCTAGTTAACGCCACTTTACTTCGAAATACGTTGAAAATGTAGCTTAATGCCCTCCGATATACTTCGTGAGGGCATTTTATTAAGTGTTACTTATTAAGTACTACTTGTTAAATAGGCCATTAAGACGACCGTCAATACCTTCACGCCATCCGCCTAACCATTGAGACCGTGAATCCAGATTCGAATGGGGACAAACCTCCTTAGAACGCCCTCCTACTCCGGCTTGAAATCCTTTTGAAAATGCTCTGTCTAAACGATCTCTTTTCTGTCTTTTCATGCATGAGTCCTCTTCAGTAACAGGCTTTTGTTTGACATGATAAAGCTGAAGCCTTGCATATAGAAATAGATCGTTTTTTAACCAAAATCAACCAAAAAAACCATCATTTTAATGATCTTTTATTAAGGTATTGAGAATTAGGTTAAAAAAAAATCGAGGAATATTTCCTCGATTTTTTTATGGTTCTAGACTACCCCCTGTTTGAGGTGCTAGATGACGGTGACTACACTGAGTCTATGATGACAGTTAAGCCTATTTTTTTACTCTGCGACGCAACCATAATAATGGCAGAGTGAATAACCAAGCAAAACTGGCTGCACCTTGACGTACATAAGCCACTTCTTCAACTGTGTCTGAAGTCGTACATGCTTCACCAGAGGTTGGTTTCAAAATAACCATTCGCGGCAAATATGCTGTTACTGGAGCACCGTTCCCATCTAATTCAAATAGCGGTAGATTATTTTCACCGACAAGCACATTACCAGTAGTTGCATCGGTTTGATATTGTGGCTTACGAATAAACGCAGTCCCTACAATAGTGCCGTCTTCATTGATGCTATTGGCTTCTACAACTTGAATATCGGTGTTATAAGTTAATATTTCACCAGTACCATCTTGAATACTCACTTGATGACGAGCCCACTCTCCATCAGTATTCTGTACATAGCCTTTAGAACCACAGGTAAGGAGATCGTTTAAATTAGAAAATTCGCTAGTACTATTTTCAAATAAGAAACCCACTTTTGGACGAGGCTTTTCTTTGTCGTAAGTTGATTCAACATAACCGACAACTTGTCCTTTATTGTTGATATCTTTAGGTTTGCTACTTAAATCTGACAATGTGGTTTGGAAGTCATTCGGCGTAACAATTCCTTGTTCAGGATTATTAGTGTCTAATGTGAAGAATTTATCACGCAAATAGCCACCAATATATTTACGATAACTGCCGACTAAAATACCATTATCATTAATATCATATGCGATAGAACTGGTGACTTCATTCTCCATATCTACCCAATTATATTGATATTCACCATTGGCATTCTTTTTCCAGTAAGCAGCATCAAAATATAATTTATCGGTGTCGCCATTACGATAAACATGTGAGCGGCCAGCCACATCATCATCGCTGTTAACACCTAATGCTTGGGCGGTGTAAATTAGCGTTGAATCCGTTGCAGGGGTTAAGCCTAACGGTAATTCAGTACGCTCAGGTACACCGGCATCGTCTATGTTATTTAAATCCCATACTAAAGCGCGTGTTTGATAAATAATATAACGACGGCTGTTAGTGTCTGGATACTGAGAATCTTGAACACAAATAGCGAGCGGCGTAGGATTATCTGCATCAGTGTCTTCTGCGCTTGTAATACAGCTATCTACACGGTCAACACTTGATGAAGCCAATGCGGTACTTCCATAACCAACAACAAGATTATTTTCATTTACATCGGCTGCAACAGACGAACCACCTAACTCAACGGTAGCTGCACTAGTGTCAGCATCTTGTTCACGAACATAGGTTGTGTAAGGAGGTAGCAATGAAAATTCAACATCATCTTTTACTGCAATGGCACGAAGTTCAAAATCACGATAATACCAAAGCTCTTGTGTTGTGCTTGTACCTTCATAAGCCAAGGTCTTTTGTTCACCGGTATAAGCACCCACTTTGGTGCCATTACTGTTAAGACCATAGAAGAAGGTATCAATTGAATTAACAACCAGTTCACCATCACTGTCTACATCAGTAGGATTAGTCGTACCTGCTAGGCTATAAAATGAAGGCTTCCAAGCGCCTTCAGCGGCATTTGCACTGGTAGTGACAGTGAAGTTATTTGCCTCTATTGGCTTTAATACTGAATAGGTAATCTCTTCTGCATCAGAAATACCATCTTCAACATCAATGATGCCGCCTTCAATGTCTTCGGTACTAAGTTTCTTTTTACCTTTTGAAATACCGACAACTTCATCTTGACTGTTCACCGCCATGGCATAGCCATTACGTGTACCGTCAATAGTGCCATTTAGGTCGAAATCTTCAATATTAACAATTTCATATACTGGCGCAGCTTGAACTGTTCCAATCACACTTAATACACCTATCGCAACAAGGGATAAGGCTTTATCAAACTTTAACTTCATGTAACTATTCCTGTTTTATTATGCTTTACTTCAGTGACTCAAGCTCTTCCCATCGCTCGAAGCAAACTTCTAAATTCTGTTCTTTTTCTGCCAACAACTGCAGTGTTTTATTGACCAAATCCTGCGGTTGATTATAAAAATCAGCACCCGCTATGGTTTGCTGCAATTGGGCAATATCTTGCTCGAGCTGTTCCATTTGGCTCGGAAGCGTATCTAATTCTTTTTGCAATTTGTAAGACAGTTTTTTGACTGCTTTCTCAGGGATACTGACAGGCTTTGTTTCAACCACTGCGGTAGGTTGGACAACATTAGTTGCAACAGGTTCCTCAGAATAAAACTTTGCACCTTGAGCAACAGCATCTTGGTAACCACCAACATACTCAGCCCATTGTCCATTGCCCGCAAACCACCAACTGCTGGTAACGGTATTGTCGATAAATGCTCTATCGTGGCTCACGATAAGTAATGTACCAGCAAAATCAGCAAGCAGTGACTCTAACAATTCTAACGTCTCAATATCAAGATCGTTTGTTGGTTCATCGAGAATAATTAAATTGGCAGGGCGTAATAATAATCTCGCCAATAACAAACGGTTCTTCTCGCCACCAGAAAGTGCTTTTACCGGAGTACGAGCACGCATTGGCGAGAATAAGAAATCTTGTAGATAACTAAGAATATGGCGATCTTGGCCATTAATTGTGACGGTACTTTTACCCTCACCAACGTTTTCTTCTACTGTTTTTTCTGGGTCAAGCGCTTCACGATACTGGTCAAAATAGGCAACGTCTAGCTTAGTACCGACTTTAATTTCGCCAGATTGAGGCTGCAGCTTTTCAATTAACAGTTTGATTAGCGTTGATTTACCGCAACCATTTGGGCCAATTAACGCGATACGGTCACCACGTATGACAGTAGTACTGAAATCTTTAACTAAATTTTTATCAGGCAAATTATAGTTAACATTTTTAATATCAAATACTAACTTACCAGAGCGTTCGTTATCAGATACCGACATTTTGGCGTTACCTTGACGGTTTAAGCGTTCACTACGTTCGGTACGTAGTGCTTTTAACGCTCGAACACGACCTTCATTTCGAGTACGTCGCGCTTTAACACCTTGGCGGATCCAGGTTTCTTCGTCGGCAAGTTTTTTATCAAAATGAGCGTTTTTCTCAGCTTCAACTCGTAACCATTCTTGCTTACCATCTAAATAAACTTGATAGTTACCTGGAAATGAGACCACTACACCACGATCTAAATCGACGATACGCGTTGCCATTCTTTGAATAAAACCACGGTCATGGCTTACAAATACGATAGCGCCTTTAAAGCTTAATAAAAATTGCTCTAACCATTCAATGGTATCGATATCTAAATGGTTGGTAGGTTCGTCAAGCAGTAATAAATCAGGATTAACAACAAGGGCACGAGCTAACGCCACTTTACGCTGCCAACCACCAGACAATTCATTTAATGGCTTATCCGGATCTAGACCTAACAACTGACAGTTTTGGATAATGCGTGAATCTAATTGCCAGCCGTCATTGTGATCTAACACTTCCTGAAGACGTTGCATTTGATTCAGCATACGGTCCATCTGCTCAGGATTAGCATCTGCAACATCGTGTGATAATTGATGATACTGTTCTAACGCTTCACCAATTTCTTTCAAACCCGCTGCTATATAAGAGTAAACCGATCCGGTTTCTGCTTTAGGAGGGTCTTGCTGTAAACGACTGACGTTAACGTCATTTGCAATATTAAACTCACCATCATCAAGTAATACATCACCTGATAATACTTTCATTAAACTTGATTTACCGGCGCCATTACGCCCAACAATACACACGCGCTCACCAGGTTCAATGGTAAAATCTGCATTTAGCAGCAAAGGAATGTAACCGTAGGCTAACGAGCCATTATTAATGCGTACCAGACTCAATCTAAACTCCTAAAAATTCTTGTAATTGTGCGGCATCGAAAGGCCAGAATAACTCACGTTCGCCCTGTACAAATACAGGAATGCTCATGCCATAACGCTCTGCAAGTGATGCGTTATCACAAATATCGATGTGCTGATAATGTATTGCGGTTTGATCAACCAATTTTTGAGCTATTTCACACAGATGACAACCCTCGGTGTGAAATAGCACATAGGCGACTGAACTATTTTTTAGCATGAGTCAGTAGCCAAACATTATGGATATGTGGATTACGTTTATAATCCAGCGGTAAACATAAATGGTCGATATTAGTCACGTCGATACCTGCTTGGTTCAACGCCTCGATATCCATTTTAAATTTACGTTTGTTGTTTGAGAAGATAAGCTCGCCATTTGGAGAAAGTAGCTTAATCAAGCCACCTAACATCTCTGCATGATCGCGTTGCACATCCCAACTGTCTTCCATACGTTTTGAATTTGAAAACGTCGGTGGGTCGATAAAAATGAGTTCATATTTCTGATGGCTATTATCTTTTATCCACTGCAAACAGTCTGCTTGAATAAAGTCGTATTTAGCGCCAGACAAACCATTTAAGGCAAAGTTTTCTTTGGCCCAATTGATGTAGGTATTAGACATGTCGATGGTGGTAACTGATTTAGCTCCACCGATCGCAGCATGTACTGATGCAGAGCCAGTGTAAGCGAATAAATTAAGGACATTTTTGCCTTTTGATTTATCGCCAACCAGTTTACGTGTAACTCGATGATCAAGGAACAAACCCGTATCGAGATAACCGGTTAAGTTAAGTTTAAATTTAGCACCATATTCTTCAGTGATAACTTCAACTTTACGTTCGTCAATTTTTTGATATTGGTTAGCACCCTTCTGACGTTCACGAGTTTTCAAGGTGATACGATCAGGATGAATCCCTAACGCCCCAGGCAAGGCTAATAGCACATCACTAATACGGCGTTTAGTCACCGCTTCAGGAATAGTTGCTGGAGCTGAATATTCTTGAATAACAACATAATCGACGTATCTATCAATGGCGACGTTGTATTCAGGTAAATCAGCATCATATAAACGATAACTGTCTATGCGCTCTTTTTTAGCCCATTTTTCAAACTGTTTAACATTCTTTTTAATACGATTCGCAAATGCTGGCGCAATGTCGATAATATCAACACCTTCAGGCAATTCAGGCACGTCGCGGCGGGTACTGTTGGCGTGTAAGGTATAAATGTTAAAAGCACATTCTAATGCGCCGTTGAACATTTTCATCTGCTTGTCAGCTTTTAGTTTAAGCGATGATATAAGTTCAACATCACTGCACAACATAGCTATTTTCCAGCCACCAAACTCTTTTTTAAACTTATCACCGAGTTGGTAATAAAGTTGTAAAAGCTCAGTAACATTACCCAAACGCTCACCGTAAGGCGGGTTAGAAATCAAAAAGCCTTCACTTACAGGAGGTGTTACATCGAGTGCATCTGACACGCTAAATTCAATTAATTCAGCTACACCAGCATTCTCAGCATTGCGCTTAGCGATAGAAATCAGGTGAGGTTCGATGTCTGAACCGTAAAATTTAAGCTTACAACGAGTTTTGCCCAAGGTTGCACGCGCTTGAGCTTCGTCAAAAATAACCTGCCACATTGCTTTATTGTGACTTTGCCAATTTTCGAAACCAAATTTCTCACGTTTTAGTCCAGGCGCAATATCAGCAGCCATTAATGCCGCTTCTATTAATACCGTGCCACTGCCACAAAATGGGTCAAGCACAGTAATAGGATTAGCTTGCCAACCACTGCGTACCAACATATTGGCAGCGAGGTTTTCTTTTAATGGTGCTTCACCCGTAGTTGAACGGTATCCGCGTTGGTGTAAAGAAGCGCCTGAGAAATTCATTGAAATAGTCAGTTGACCATTACGATAATGGGCATCAATTTTAAAATCTGGATTGACACGTTCTACATCGGGACGAGGAGTACCATCATCACGAAAACGGTCAACTACAGCATCTTTAATTTTCAGCGCACCAAATTGAGTGTTATTAATGAAACCACCCGTGCCGTGAAAATCAATACTGAAGGTTTTTTTATGGGAAAAATGCGATGGCCAATCAATGCAGTATGCTGCGTTATAAAGTTGCTCTGCAGAATCACAAGCTCCTTTATAGATGACTAATACGATACGGCTCGCTAAACGAGTCCATAATGTAATGCGATAAGCCAGCTCTAATGAAGCAGAAAAATATACTCCAGCAACACTTTCTTTAACGTCGGTTGCTCCGAACTCTTTAAGTTCAGAAGCAAGGCTATATTCGAAACCCTTTGGGGCTGCAGCAAAAAAATTAAACATGTATTAGTCAGTCATCGGTTACGCAAAATTCAGTGCAGCATTATACCTGCTCAAACACATAACCCCAACGACTTATCGAAATGGACGGTTAAAATCCCTTATTTTTGGGTTAATTTGGCAATATCGTACGATAAAGCAGTGACTCGCTTATTTTACCAGCAAACAAATAGCTATCGCCTAGATTTTACTTGCAAATATAAACGGGGATCGCTATAGTTCGCCCCGCTTTGAAGCAGACCGTTAAACACGCTAACTAGCCAGTTTAATAAGATGAATTAAAGCAGCGTCAATCGGACGCGGGATGGAGCAGTTGGTAGCTCGTCGGGCTCATAACCCGAAGGTCGTAGGTTCAAGTCCTACTCCCGCAACCATTTCTTTAGTCAATAGAATTAAAATAATTGATAGCGTTTATCGGACGCGGGATGGAGCAGTTGGTAGCTCGTCGGGCTCATAACCCGAAGGTCGTAGGTTCAAGTCCTACTCCCGC